>JBDLWG010000375.1:0-7721 GCA_039804385.1 Bacteroidota bacterium | reverse complement strand
GTCTCAACATTGTAAACGCCGCCGATGATTTTAATGGTGCCTTCTCTTTCGAGTCCCGCAATGATTGGGCTTTCTTTGCGCAAGCGTTCCATCGTCAATAACACATTTAATTTGGTCACTCGATTGACAAAAACAGGGTTCGTACCCGTCCTATCTTCCAAAACGGTCTTTTCTTCGTCTATTGCAGGTTGGATTTTATACAACACTTGTGTTAAATTGCCCATTTCAACATGATTACACGCGCCGACAATCGCTCCACACTTCGTATGCCCTAAAACCACAATAATTTTAGTTCCAACGACTTTCGTAGCAAATTCCATACTGCCCAAAATGTCCGTATTCACAATATTTCCCGCAATCCGAATGCTGAAAATATCCCCAAGTCCTTGGTCAAAAACCAATTCTGCTGAAGTCCGGCTGTCCATACAACTCAAAATCGTTGCAAATGGAAATTGACCTTTGGAGGTATCATTCACTTGTTGCAATAAATTGCGATTCGTTTTGAGGTTTTTAACAAATCGCTCGTTGCCGTCTTTCAGATATTCGAGTGCCGCATCAGGCGTTAAATTATTTTGAGATTCTTTTGAATGTGCGTGCATGAGTCTTTTTAATTTTAAGATTAGATAATATTTTTAGGGTATGCCGTTTGGAGGGTTTGAAACCCTCCAAACGGTGTGGTCGATGATTACTGTTTTGAAAGCGTTTTCGGAGTCAACGTCGATTCAATAATTTCAACCACAATATTTTTAATTTTGGCATTTATTTGGAAATCTTTGATGACTTCCAACACATCATGCGCAACCGCTTTGGAACGGGCATAGTCAATAATCACTTTGGAACCCGGAGGTATGGCATCCAAGGCTTGCAAAACATTCGCTTTATTGAAAAACGAAACCTCTTCCGCCAATACTAAATGATGTACAATTTGCCCATTTTCATTCGTCACGATGTCTTTAATATGGTGTGAATTGCGGAAACTATGCAATAAGGTGTAAAAAATGCCCACAATCATCCCTGCTGTAATGCCTTTCAATAAGTCGGTTGCCAAAATCGCTATTATCGTCACCAAAAAGGGGACAAATTGTTCGTTGCCTAATTGATACATTTCTTTAAACAAAGTCGGTTTGGCTAATTTGTAACCAACCATCAATAAAATCGCCGCCAAACTCGCCAAAGGGATTTGATTTAACACATTTCCAATCGTCACGGCACTGATAAATAGAAATACGCCATGCAAAATCGCGGATAATTTGGTTTTTCCACCAAACGAAATATTCGCAGAACTGCGCACAATCACTTGTGTTATGGGCAAACCACCTATCAAACCCGATACAATATTGCCTAAACCTTGTGCTTTTAATTCTTGATTCGTCGGCGTGATGCGTTTGTAAGGGTCGAGTTTGTCCGCCGCTTCTACGCAAAGTAAGGTTTCCAAACTCGCCACAATCGCCATCACGAAAGCAATTTTCCAAACTTCAGGGTTGGTCACTGCTGTGAAATCAGGCAATGTGAATTGTCCTAAAAAACTTTTCCAACTGTTTGGAACTGGGATGGCAACCATTTGTTTTGCTTCCAAACTTAAATCAATGATGTTTTTTTGAAACAAATAATTAAACAAAATGCCCAATAATACAACCACAACAGGTCCTTGAATCAATTGAAAAATCTTATGTTTATGTATTAAAACTTTATCCCATAAAATCAAAATAGCCAGTGAAATCGAACTAATCAACAAAGCTCCTGGGGTAATGAAACTAACCGCTTTCCCTATTTCCGAAAGGGTTGTTTCGCCATCCGCTTGAAAAAACGAAAAATCACCTTCTGAATCGGCATCCCAGCCCAAGGCATGTGGAATTTGTTTCAAAATAATCAACAATCCAATGCCTGTCAACATGCCTTTGATGACCGATGAAGGGAAAAAATAAGCGATAAATCCTGCTTGTGCAAACCCTAAAATCAATTGAAATACGCCTGCCAGCACCACTGCCATTAAAAATGTTGCCCAATTGCCGCCAAGGGTGTTCAAGGCAGTCAATACGATGACCGCTAAACCTGCCGCAGGCCCACTTACACCTAACGGCGAACCACTCGCGGCTCCGACAAGGATGCCCCCAATGACACCTGCAATGATGCCCGAAAACAACGGCGCACCAGACGCTAACGCAATACCCAAACATAAGGGAAGTGCCACAAAAAAAACGACGATACTCGCGGGCAAATCACTTTTGACTTCTTTAAATAAATCATTCATCTTTATAAAGATTGATTATTGAAATAATACGATTAAATAAAATACTTTTAGGAACGCGAAATAAATAAAGAATCTCTTTATAAAAAAACCGAAAAGAGCGAAAATAAAAAAAAAATTGCAAATTTTTTTTTGTTTTCGCTCTTTTCGGGTCTTTATTGGGATACTTTATGGTTTTAACGTTCCTTATACACTAATTCATGTACAATTGTAAGTACAATTTACTAACACGACAAAGATATAAATAGTTTCACAAATAATAGTAATACTATTAAAAGAAATTGTAAAACTTTTGTAACAATTTGTTTTACGATTATTCAAAGATTTTTTACTACCTTTGTGAAAAATATTGCCCTATGGAATTTCATGTTACCTTTCGAGTGAGTGACAAAATCTATTTGCGCGACCCTGAAAGTTCAGAGGTGGGTAAGCAAATTATTAAAAATGCGATTGACCTAATTTATGAATTGGGTTTTGAACATTTTACCTTTAAAAAATTGTCGATAGTCATTCATTGCACGGAGGCAACGATTTATCGTTATTTTGAAAATAAACATCGTTTATTATTGTATATTTTGAATTGGTATTGGTGTTATATGGAATTTTTAGTGATGTTTAAACTCCAAAATGTAGCTGATACGCACGAAAAGTTAAAAACAGTGGTGCATTTATTGACCCATGAATTGCCTGAGAGTTCGGGACAGTTTGATTACAACAAAAAGTTTTTAAATCAAATCGTGATTGCGGAAAGTAGTAAAGTCTATCTGGTCAAGGAAGTGAACGAAATCAATAAAAATGAAGTGTTCAAACCCTACAAAGACCTGTGTGCGCAAATCGCTCAAATCATCTCGGAGTATAAACCGACCTATCTCTATCCCAAATCATTGAGTTCGACGCTGATTGAAACGGCGCATCATCAACAATTTTTCGGTATGCACCTGCCGAAATTGACGGATGTATTGGTTGAAAACCAGTTAGAATTTACCAGTTTATTTTTAGAAAATTTGTTATTTAATGTTTTGCGTTAGGAACGCGCCGCAAATAAAAGGGGGGACTTACGTAAAGTCCCTTTTCAACAGCAATAGACGCAAAAACGTCGTCCCTTTCACAAAGGACGACGTTTGAATATTCAAAATCAATATTTTACAAATAAGATTTCATATCATTTGAATTATACGATTTGCGCAAACGCCGAATCGCTCGTTCTTTGATTTGACGCACCCGTTCCCTTGTCAAGCCGTAGGCTTCTCCAATTTCTTCCAACGTCAAGGCTTTAAACTCGTTCAAACCATAATAAGCTGAAATCACCTGCACTTCGCGGTCGCTCAAAATCGACAAACCTTGCGCGACTTCCTCCTTCATGGATTGGTCAAGCAAATCGCTGTCGGGCGAGCGTGCATCAGGAGACGAATACATATCGAGCATCGTTGCATCGCTGTCTTCGCCGCCAAGTGGCGCGTCCATACTCGTATGCCGCGTATTGCTGCGCAACATATTCGAGACTTCCTTCGGAGTCATTTCCAACAATTCGCCCAATTCTTCATTGCTCGGCTCGCGTTCAAACTCCTGCACGAAGCTGATAAACGCTTCATTCACCTTATTATAAGACCCGACTTTATTCAACGGCAGGCGTACAATCCGCGAATGTTCCACAATTGCTTGCAGAATTGATTGGCGAATCCACCACACCGCATACGAAATGAATTTAAAACCTTTCGTTTCATCAAACCGCTTGGCTGCTTTCATCAGTCCCACATTGCCCTCATTAATCAAATCGCTCAAAGTCAACCCTTGGTTTTGATACTGTTTGGCAACCGAGACCACGAAACGCAAGTTCGATTTGGTCAATCGTTCCAATGCTTTTTCATCGCCCTGCCGAATCCGACGAGCCAATTCTGCCTCATCATCGGCAGAAAGCATCGAAATTTTACCGATGTCGTTGAGGTATTTGTCTAATGCAAGCGACTCCCGACTGGTAATCTTGTTCGTTATTTTAAGTTGACGCATAATAAGTAAGTTTTTTTCGATAAGTTCCGTTGTGACTATAATAAAATTTAAGAGACAGGCTAACTTAAAAAAGTTGCTTTTTGTATCTAAAAAAAGTTGACTTTTAATTCAAAATCCTTTAAATGCCGTCGCTCTTTTTACTACAATAAAATTGCCAAAAAAGTTTCCCATTTTTCAACTATTTTACAAAAAATTTGAATTGTTTGAATTATTTTAAACGTTATAAACAATTTAACTTTTTTTGTGTTTTTAAAATATTAAAAATCAATTGTTTATGTTTGATGATAAAAATCAATGCTTTGAAAAAAAATTAAGGCAGATTGCTCTTTCCTATATTGTTAAAACAAACTATTTTGTGACAGCCTTTTTTCCTTTTTTTCGCTTAAAAAGGACTTATTGTTATAACGATTGTAAAAGCATTTTGTTATTTTTGCGCGATGGTCAATAAACTCCTTTTTTTTTTAACAAAACTTTAGGAGCAGGATTTCATAGAATGGCGAATTTTTTGATTGTATTGCTAACATGATTTGAGTAGTCGCAATTCACATTAAAAAAAGATTAACATGCGATTAACACCCCGTTTCATTCTCATTGGGTTTCAAATGCTAAAAATAGCGTTATATTTGATGTTATAATGGTGGAATCCGTTACGACAATTCAGAACATCATTCAACCCTAAAAATAGAATTTTATTGCACCATGGCATTAAAGAGCAGTCAGCGAATCATTGGCACTGGTAAAAAAACCGTGCCACAAGAACAACAATCGGTTAAGGCACCGATTTTAAACGAAGCAATCAAGGTGCGGAATCATTTATTTGTTATCAGCATTAATGACTATAAATTTTGTCCTCCTCTGTTTAACGCAGTCAAGGATGCGGAGGATGTCATCCGTGTTTTGACGAATCTCTATGATTTTGATGCCCAAAATGTCGTTAAATTGTCCAATGCGCAAGCAACGGAATCCAATATTGTGGCTCAATTGAAGGCTTATGTCAGCAAATTGTCTGTCAAAGATAATTTATTGGTGTATTATTCAGGTCATGGCACGTATGACGCGATTATTGAGGAAGGGTATTGGGTTCCTGTCGATGTCGATTTTCGAGCTACTACAGGCGATATTGACCCAAGCCGTTGTTTGGCTAATGGTATGATTTTGAAGTATTTAAATGCTATCAAATCTTTACATACGATAGTCATTGCGGATGCGTGTTTTTCAGGCTCATTGGCAACACAACGTTTAGTGAGTACAGGCGCGAGCCGTTTGGAAACGATTCCATCGCGGTGCATTTTGACCGCAGGTCGAAATGAGCCTGTTTTGGATGGAAAACCAGGCGATAACAGTCCTTTTGCGAGTGCATTGATTCGTTATTTGGAAAAAAATACGGAAGAAGGCGTTTCGTTCACGGATTTAGGCTCGTTTGTGCAAAAAGCAGTGGCGAATAATTCTAAACAAATCCCGATTTGCGCTCGCTTGCAAAATGCAGGCGACCAAAATGGTGAATTTGTTTTCCATCGCAAACAAGATGAAAATACGTTTTGGGCGCACATCCTGCGGATGAATGCGGTGGAAGGTTACAAAGGTTATATGGTGAAATATCCGCAAGGGTTGTACGTGAAAGAAGCAAATGCAGCTTTGGCGCGTTTGCAGAAACCAGTAAAACCCAAAGCCAATGAAATGGCGGTCAAGCAAGGGACGATTTTGTATGACGTGCCGAGTAAAATGCAGTTATTACAAGAAGTAAAATGTGTAGTTCGGATTGCATTTGATGAGGTGATGGCGAAATTGGACTTCAAAATGACACCCGATACAGAGTTGAAAACGATGCGTGTTTCCAATGTGATGAATGTGGAAGTCTTCGATGAAAGTCAACAAGCGTTTGCAATTCGCACGATTAGTGCCAGCAGGCAATTTATTGATAGTGACTATTTTACGCAATGGCTTTTTTATGTTAAACCCTTGAAAGAGGGCAATTATACCTTGCTTTTGAAAGTGACGGTGGTGGAGAAAGTGGGCAAAGAAGAACTCTTACGCGAGATTGTTTTGGAAGAGACGGTGAGCATTGTTGCGAACCTGCCTCAACCCGAACCATCTCGCATGCGGGCTGTTTCCGAGAAACTCATTCTTGCGCCGTCTAACGCAAAACTGCCCGTAGTTACGCCGCCGAATACACCGATTTCGCCGAAAACAACGACGACTAATACTGGTGGAATGCCCATGACCAATGAAATAGGTGTTCGAGTGGCGCATATAGAGATGCCCAATACGGTTCCTGTACCTCCGCCCGCACCACAACCGCTTGCCAGAGTAGGCAATCCAAAATGGATGATTGGCGGCGGTACGTTAGCAGTGCTATTAGCAATCTTTATGGTGGGTAAAAATAGTTGGAATAGTAGCAGTAGCAGTCCTTCTAAAGAGGCAGGTGTTTTTGCAGATAATCATCGAAGTGCATTGCCAACAACGCCCTTACCTGCGTCAACACCAACACTGTTGTCCAAAGATACGGCTTTTACTCCAATAGTTCGACCGACCGAAGCAGCCAAAATCGTCCAACCTGTCAAAAGACCTGCACCTGTATTCGCAGAGGCGAAACCGAAGCAAAATACAAGCAGCGAAACATTCCATAAAAGTGCTGCCATAAAGGGAACGACTTCGACAGCCCTCAAAAAAGAGCCTGAAATGGCATTGATGGGAGATATTGACGAACAACCGAGTGCCGCCCGATGGACCTTCCGCGAACCGTCTGAAAACGTCAAAGCGGTTTCAAAAGTGGATGAGGAGGCTTGGCGCAAAGCTAAAATGAATGGAGAAGCATTGGCTTACAAAAAATACATGGAGGAACAACCGAATGGCGCGTATCGCCCTTTTGCAAAAGAACGGTGGGAAGGCTTGCGCGAAATGGATGATTGGCATCAAGTTGAAAATACGCCTTCTTGGGATGGTTATCAAAAACATTTGGCAAAATATCCACAAGGGCGGTTTTTAAAAAAAGCGATGGAACGCAAAAATGCGTTAGAAGCGCGTAAAAAGGAGCCAAGATAAGCAATTTACACCTTATTTTGAAAGAAGCAGGGGCATTAAGGATTTATCCTTAACGCCCCTGCTGTTTTTTGATTACTTCGGTTTTTTCCGAAATACCCGTTTAGCTGCACCCGATTTTTTCCACAAAACTAATTGTTCGTTATCCAACAATTCAAGGAATTGGGCTTCTCGCTTGGCTTTCAAGGTTTTGCCTTGTTGTCGGCGGTCGGCGCGGTCAAGCGATGAGTCCGTTTTCAAAGCCGCCGCTTTGGAGACATACGCATTATTGATTTCATCTAATCGAAGTCGTTGTTGCGTATTCAAGTGCAATTTTTTCGCCAAGCGTAATTCCTTGTTAGCGAAGATGCCCAAATAACTTTCTGCGGCAGGAAAATCAAAATCACCTGTTTGTCCAAACATCGGTAAAGTTAGGACAAACAATAGG
>JBDLWG010000374.1:0-8401 GCA_039804385.1 Bacteroidota bacterium | reverse complement strand
CACCGCAACCTTTGTAGAAAATCGGAATTAAAACCCGCGTTTGAGGTGCGTAGCACCGTAACCTTTGTAGAAACGATGTGAATGTTACGGTGCGACGCACCTCAAACGCGGGTTTTAATTCCGATTTTCTACAAAGGTTGCGGTGCTACGCACCTTTTTTGATTCTGTGGGTAGTGGATAGGGTTGCAACCTCGCCGACCTTTTGGATCGGTTATTTCAACTTCATTTCCTGAATCATTTTCACAACCGAAGCTGTTTTTGCACAATCAACTTTGGGCATCACGGTACGCGGTTTTAACGCTTTCCTGTCTTTCACGACAGATTTAATTGGATTGCTGCCTTTCAAGTCCGTAAGGGGCGCACTCAATTCAGTCAATTTATCCGCCGCAACTAAGAAATAGGCTTCCATAATTTGCGTACTGCCTTCAATCATAAACAAATATTCGGCTGTTAACGTGTCTTTACCCAACATTTTGCCTTTGCGCAAGATGCCATGTCCGCCATCTTTTTCAAAGGGAGCCCAATCAAAATAGCCCGAAACGCCATTCGCATCTTGGGTGATTTGGCAAGTATGCACCTCTTTGGTTTTCGTAACCAATTGATAACAAGTGGTTTGTGCAGATGTTGCAGGTGTCGGTATGGCAGTGGTAACAGCAGGCGGCGCAGGTGTTGGCGCAGGCGGTGCAGGTGTCGTAACAACAGGCGGCGTAGCAACCGTTGTTACTTTTTTAGGTTCATTTTTGCAAGCGGAAAAAGCTGCAAAAAGGCTCAAACCCATGATAACATGCTTCATTTTGGCGATTTGTTTTTTGTTAAAAAATAAGTTCGAAATAGGATGCTTCTGATTTCAAGGATTTCAAGGATATTTTAGGTTGAAAAGCGCAAATGGGACTTAAAACATCCTTTTTATCCTTCAAATCATACGCATCCTATTTCAGCAATTCCCAAAGTTTCAAACTTGATGCAAGTTAAGTTGCTGATTTTCAATTATTTATAGTTTAATAACTTATTTTAGTTTAAAAATTTAGTTACAAAACAGGGGCAAAGTAATACTTTTTCAGAAAGGAACTCTTTTTTTAAAAAAATTTAATAAAAAAGTTTTTTTTATCAAAACTAATTGCATCTTTACGTTGTTTTCTATGCGATTTATACGCCAAAAGAGGCGTTTTTAAGGCAATAACAAGGTAAAAACGAGGTAAAATAACCATTTTTTACCGAGTCACTTTCTTTTTTTACGAAAAAATCGTTAATAACGTTAACGATGTGTTAACAGGTCTTTTTAATAGAATCTTTTGTTGTTACTTTGCGTCTATATAAAAGAAGCGACAAGATAGGAAACTTAAAAAGCTGAAAAGTCAGCGACATCACAAGTTCAAATAAATTCTCAGTCTTTTAGAAGACTTCGATAAAGAATATGTTCATGGGATTATAAGTTTGTTGTTTTGGTCGCCTCGTTTCAGTACGTGGCGACTTTTTTTCCCATGATTGCGCAAGTTTTAAGGTTTTGTAAGTCGGCTTTTCCCGACAAAAAGCATGAGAGCAGAAGCATGAAAAAAATATTTAACCCGATTTTAAGAAAGTACCGAGCAGGTAGTGTGAATGAATCAAAGCAGATTCGGTACTTTTTTAAGGTCGCTATGAAAAGATTTCCCTGGTTTTAGTTGGTTTTGTTTGTAATGGTGAAGAGGGCGGCAAAAAACCGCCTTCTTTTTTTTTGCCCCTACCTAAAATTTATCGGTCACAAAGTCATTCAATTGTGTATTTTTTGAATAATTCGTTACCTTTGCACGTCATTCCACCTGTGAAGTTACCCGCGAATGACCCTTTATAATGAATCAACGCCTATATCAACTGTTGCTTGAAGCCAAAAAACGCAAGGAAAAAAAATTTGCGGTCTTAATTGACCCTGATAAAATGCGACTTGGTAATTTAGAACGGATTCTTGCCCTGTCCAAAGAGGCGCGAGTCGATTATTTTTTCGTAGGCGGTAGCCTGATTGTACACGATATGATGGATTATTGTCTTGACACGATTCGTAAATTATCGACGATTCCGACTGTTTTATTTCCGGGAAGTCCCCAACAAATCAATTCAAAAGCGGACGCAATTTTATTGTTATCCCTCATTTCGGGTCGAAATCCTGATTTATTGATTGGGCAACACGTATTAGCAGCTACGACTTTGAAAAAAAGTGGGCTTGAAATCATGTCAACTGGTTACGTACTGGTGGACGGCGGTACGCCGACAACGGCTTCGTACATCAGTGGGACGTTTCCGATACCTTATAATAAGGATGAAATCGCAGCTTGTACGGCATTGGCGGGGGAACAATTGGGTTTGCAGTTGATTTATCTGGATGCGGGCAGTGGAGCGAGTCGCGGCGTGAGCGAATCAATGATTACAATGACGCATCGGACGATTGATGTGCCGTTGATAGTGGGCGGCGGCATTCGCACACCCGAACATGCGGCGGCAAATGTACGAGCTGGGGCGGATATTATTGTGGTCGGCACCGCGTTGGAACGCGAACCAGGACTGATGTTGGAAATAGCGGATGCGGTGCATTCGACTAAAAATAGTTTTAGAACGTTTTAGATTACTTCCTCCAAAAAAATATATGCAAAACGGAATTGTTATAAAATCTACGGGTAGTTGGTATCAAGTGCGCCGTGATGGAGATGCGAAAACCATCCTTTGTCGCATTGTCGGCAAGCACCGATTGAATAATTTATTATTGACGAATCCTGTTGCGGTCGGCGATAGGGTACAATTTGCGTTGGAGGACGATGGCAATGGGATGATTCGTAAAATCCTGCCGCGCACCAATTATGTGGCGCGACAATCGCCGCATAATCGGATGGCAATGCACTTGGTCGCAGCGAATATTGACCAAGCGGTGTTGTTTACGACGGTGGTTGCGCCGATGTTTAAAGCGGGATTCATTGATAGATTTTTATTAATGACAGAACCGCGCAATATTCCAACGCTATTGGTTTTCAATAAAGCAGATTTATATGATGCGGATACCATGGATAATTATTTGGAAATCAAAGGAATATATGAAAGAATTGGTTATCAAGTATTATTGGTTTCGGCTACACAAGGGATTGGTTTAGAACCCTTGAAAGCAATTTTGAAGGATAAAATAACTTTATTGAGTGGACAATCGGGCGTTGGCAAATCTTCGGTCGTCAATGCGATGCAACCACAATTGGATTTGCGGACGGGCGATATTTCGGATTATTCAGGCAAAGGGCAACATACGACGACGTTTGCAGAAATGCACGCGTTGAGTTTTGGGGGTTCTTTGATTGATACGCCTGGTATGAAAATATTGGGTTTCAATAACTTAGATAAATTTGATGTGTCCCATAATTTTAGAGAAATTTTTGCAAAATCGGTTGGATGTCGTTTTGGTGGTTCGTGTTTGCATCGGGAAGAGCCGTTTTGTGCAGTGAAGGCGGCGGTCGAATCGGGCGAAATTGCCGAATCGCGTTATGGGAATTATTTGGTGATTCTCGGCGAAGCGGAAGAACAAAAACATTGGGAAAAAAATAAAATGTAATATAGGTTGGAATTAGGATTTTTAGGATGGGTTGGATTCAATTAGGATTGATTTTGAATCCTAATTCAATCCAACTCATCCTACAAATCCTAATTCAAAAAATGATTAGCATGTTAAAAATAGAGCATATCGGCATTGCCGTTAAAAATTTAGAAGCGGGAAACGCCCTTTTTGCCAAATTACTTGGCGCACCGCATTATAAAGTCGAAGCTGTTGCTTCCGAACAGGTCAATACTTCTTTTTTTCAAGTGGGCGATTCTAAAATCGAATTATTGGAAGCGACGCATCCAAATAGCGCGATTGCGAAGTTTATTGAGAAAAAAGGAGAAGGCATTCATCACATCGCTTTTGAAGTGGCGGACATTCATGCCGAGATGCGTCGATTGCAATCGGAAGGTTTTACTTTGTTGAATTCAGTGCCAAAACGCGGCGCGGACAACAAATGGGTGTGTTTTTTGCATCCAAAAGGCACGAATAGCGTATTAGTGGAATTGTGTCAAACCATAGAAACGGCGATATAGCCTTATTTTGTTGCGTTTTTTTAAATAAAGCAAAATTTAATATAATTTTAAAAGTATTTGTTTTATAAAAATTTCAAATAATGCAACAATTCATTTGAAAAAATTCTAAAAGCCATTAGTTTTGCGCCATCGTTCCTTAAAAACAAGACGCATGGCAAAACAAAAGCATCCTAAAGCAGCCGCTTCTGCGAAAACCGATGATAAGTCCAACGTAAAAGTACCTGACCTTATCATTGATAGATTTCTTATCTTTGTCAATAAAATTCTTTTGTTACCCATTAATTTACAAACCTTGTTCATGGAAAAAGTCATTTTAAAAACGCAATCTCGGTCGCGCAAACCGACGCTTGACCAACAATTAGCGGCAGATCATAAAATGTTTTTAGACGCTTTTTTTGAAGCGGAGTTTGGAATGTCGCTGAATACGCATTTGGCAACCATAGAATTGGATAAGCAAAAGGCAGAGGTTGATAAGCAAAAAGCAGAAGTCGATAAGCAAAAAGCAGAGGCAAAAACGCTGCAAATGCTTCAAAATTCGATAACGGCTATTTTAAAATTGCATACTCAAGTCGCTTGGAGTGCAGAACAAATTATTTTAATTATAAATATGCCTTTGCAAACCGTACAACGGATTTTAGCGTTGCAATCAACGCATACCGTAGAAGCGATTGCCGTACTTTTGCAACAGGAAATGGATAATTCATAAAAACAATGAACCTTTTAAAAAAATGGTGGGATATTTGGCAACCCAAAACCGTAGAAGATGAAGTTTTTGGCGCATTACGCCCACAGGGAAATGGTATTTTTACAGGAGAAGGGCATTTTTATCCGACAGGGAAATCAGTGCAAATCTATATCAATGGTTTAGAATCGGGCCCGTCTGATGCGCAACGGAGTTTTTATATCAAGTTGCAGCAAACGTTTCCTGTGATAAAAGATAAAATGTTGCCGTTTTTGCGGCGCGAATTGAATCGCCCAACAAAGGATTTTGATATAGAATTTCCAATACATGCGATTACGATACCGAATGTTTTAGCTCCTTTTTTTGAATGGGATATGACTTTTCAAATGAAGCATGACCCGAAACATTTTTGTACGGTCTATTTTCAAGTTTGGGAGCCAACAGGTGTTGGCATTGATTAATTTAAAAAAAAGTTCAAAATAGTACACCGTTTGGAGGGTTTCAAACCCTCCAAACGGTGTTGTCGATTATTTAATCTTAACCACTTATCTCCACTTATCTCCACTTTGACGGCGTAATCTTTCCCCTATTTGCGTAGAATGCAAACTATTGACCTGTCACAAAAAAACCTATTTTTGTTTTTTATCTATGAAGAATCCTGCCATACTTGCTTTCTCATTCGCACAAATAAATTCCAAAACTTACTTTTTATGAAATCCTTTTATTTGCTCTTTTTCCTATTATTCGGAGTGAACGCTGGCGCATTATTGGCGCAACAAGGACAATATAAATTGTCTTATGACGGTGTTACTCAAACCTATACCGTTTTTGGCAAGGTTTCTACGGCTTACACCTCGCCCATGTCTCGATTTGCCAACGTTTTTGTAACAGTGGTTGCGCCTACGGGGGCAGGTGCTACTCGTTTTGTGCCAACAAACTTACAAACGGCTCCAAGTTTGGCATCTTCCAATGTCATGAGCCTTTCTCGCTTAGATAATCCTGCTTATGCGGCTGGGAAGGATTATTTATTTTTCAATTTCGAGGTCGGTAGTGCCAATTACACACCTGCAGCGATTGCCGCGAATACCGAATTTCCAATTTTTAGTTTCCAAAGTCAGAATGGTTGTTTGGGTGACTTGTACATCATTGTTCATAATTCAGTGGAATACAATGCTTTACAAACAAATAATATTAATGGAGGACAAGCCTTTTCCATCTTAGGTGCGGGCGGTGATACGTATAATGCCAATTATGGGGGCAATGCGACCTGTGTTGCTGCCGTGACACCACCAACCGTTTCGGTCTCATACAGCAATCCAATGGTTGTTGGTCAACAAGGAACGATGACTTTGACGGTGACTAATTCATCAGGCAATCCTGCTCAAACAGGCATTGGCTATACTTATACGTTGCCATCTGGATTGAGTTTTCCTGCGGGGGCGGTGGTGACAAACGCTTGCGGCGGCACAGGAACGATTTCGGGTAATACCATCACGTTTGCAAGTGGCATCATGGCGAGTGGCATGGCAACTTGTACCCTTTCCGCGCCTGTGATGGCGGCGGCGCAAGGCACGATTAATCCATCAACAGGCAGTTTTGGTAGCCCTGTGAATGTGATAATTGGCGCAAATAATGGTGCAGGCGTGAGTCCTGTCAATATTGTGGTTAATGCAGCGACTTGTAATGCGAATGCGGGACTTTTAGGTTATTAAGGGGATGAATGATTCATCATTAGACAAATAAATACAAAAATAGATTCAAATCAATGAAAAAATCTTTAATTGCGGTCACGCTACTATTTTTTGTAATGGCTCAAGCTGATGCTCAAATTAAATTAGGTAATAATCCCACGACCATCAATGCAGATGCGTTATTAGAAATCGAATCCACGAATAAAGGTTTATTATTGCCTCGTGTTGCCTTGACGAATACAACCGCTTTTGCACCTTTGACCGCTCATGTTGCAGGCATGAGCGTTTACAACACAGCAACTGCGGGGGACGTAACGCCCGGAAATTATTATAATGATGGCTCAAAATGGGTTCGTATCGCCAGTGCCGCCCCTGCAGCAAGTGTAACAGGTACCTTATTTGGCGCGTACAACCCAATTGGTACGACGAACCTGCTCATGGCAGCAGGTGATGCGGAAGCCGACGTACCAGGAGTCACCCAAACCTTTACGCTGACACAAGCAGGCACGGTCAATATTATTGCGACGGGTATTATTTCCAATTTTAATGTTCCAACCGTATCGGATATTCAAGGTTCTTTTAAGATAAATGTGGATGGTACCAATGTAACCGCTGGATTTGCGTCAAGTGGTAACCGAACGGGCTTAGGCTCAATGCCGACTCCGATTACGTTATCATATAATGTTGTTTTAGCTGCAGGTACGCATACAATTAAATTATCATACAAACCATGGTATGGCGGTGCTAATTTGAATTTGGATGCTTTTACAGCACCTTACGCGGGTTCTGTAGCCATTGACTCTGATGCTTTAAAATCGCGGATGTCTATTTTGATTTTCAATAATTAATAAGTTCTGGGATTCAAATTCGGAAATATTTCCTGATTTCATAACAGCGTAAACGAAAAGTTATTTTTAAAATCATGTAGAGCGTTCTTTAAACAAGTTTCGGAAAATTGGAAATTTTCCGAAACTTATTTTAAAACCATTTTTTGTTCCCCTTGATTGCATCAATTTAAACACAAAAACGATTTTCTACCATAACCATTTTTTAATGATGAGATTAAAACAACTTACTCATTCGATATTGCTCTTTTCCTCCCTTCACTTACAGGCTCAATCAGGTAGTTTTGGCAATGTTTTCGTGCATGCGCAGGGCGAAATGGCTCTATTCAGTGCCTTGCACCATTTTAATAATAATGGTGTCGGCGTATTGCAAGGCATTGTTGGCACAGAACGGGCTGGCGCAAATAGTTTTGTGAGTTTTGTGGGTTCTGCAACACCCGCAGGTGCGTCCGATGCCATGCACATTGACGGTTACGTGCGCAAATACGGAGTTGGTGCATTCACTTTTCCAACAGGCGATAATGGCAAATTGCGGACTTGCGCGATTTCTTCCATGTCAAACGCAACCGAATCGACCACTGCGGCGTATTTCCAAGCCAATCCCAATACAGCGATTACGTCCAATTTAGGTGGGGGCAATTATGGCGCATTACCAACAGGCGCACCCTTCAATACAAGTTCCAAAGCGGCGAATGTAAGCAACCTTAGTAATCTCGAATATTGGGATGTCAATGGTGCTGCTTCCGTCCGATTAACGCTTTCGTATGATGCAACCAGTGCGATTAATACCTTGACTTCCAATGATTTATCAAAATTAACCATTGCTGGTTGGAATGGAACTCAATGGGTTGCCATTCCAAGTACGGTGACAGGTACGCTCACTGCAGGGACGATTCAAACAGACGCAGCCCTCCTTCCTAATACGTATAATGTCTATACATTTGCCGCAAAAACCTTGTTAGTTGGAAGTGCCCCTGGTTGTGTTACAGCAGGACTTGATTTTTGGCTGGATCCTGCTAAAAATGTAACCAAATCGGGTAATACCGTTACCAATTGGGCAGATGCAGATGGAAGTGGGAACAATCCCACCCTAACTC
>JBDLWG010000373.1:0-2850 GCA_039804385.1 Bacteroidota bacterium | reverse complement strand
TCCGAAGGGGGAAATTGATGCAAAAGTTCAAACGCTTCCGTCCGATATCGCAACATCACTTCCTCCGAATACGCCAAACCATTGCTTTTGCGCACAAAATCAATCACTTCCGCCACTTTTTCGGGTTGATGACTGTATCTTTTGACGATATGAATGATATTATCGCGGGTTTTCTTATCCGTGTGCGCGAGTGCGTAAATCAAAGGCAGGGTCATTTTCTTTTCCTTGATGTCAATGCCGAGTGGTTTGCCGACATCATCGGTTCCAAAATCAAACAAATCGTCTCGAATTTGGAAGGCAATCCCAATTTTTTCCCCAAAAAGACGCATTTTTTCAATGATTTCAGGGTCATCTGTCGTCGAAGATGCGCCCGCAGAACACGCTGAAGCAATCAAAGAAGCCGTTTTTTGACGAATAATTTCAAAATAAACCGATTCTTCAATGTCCAAACGACGCGCTTTTTCGATTTGTAACAACTCTCCTTCACTCATTTCCTTCACCGCATTTGAAACAATTTGTAGTGCCGTATGCGCATTGCTTTTCAAAGCCATCGACAAACCTTGCGAAAGCAAATAATCACCCACCAAAACCGCAATTTTATTTTTCCAAAGTGCGTTCACCGAGAAAAAACCGCGTCGTTCATTGGCATCATCCACCACATCGTCATGCACAAGCGATGCCGTGTGCAGGAGTTCGACCAACGAAGCGACTGTAAAACTCTTGTCATTGATAGTGCCGCAAAGTTTCGCAGCAAAAAAGACAAACATCGGACGTACCTGTTTGCCCTTCCGTTGCACGATATAATAGGTGATTTTGTCCAATAACGGTACATGACTGCGCATCGCCGCTTGAAAAAACGCCTCGAAACGGTCTAATTCATCGGCAATCGGTTGTTTGATGCCGTCCAACGTTTTGCTCATATTTTCAATGGGTTTAATATGTGAAAGACACCTTTCACTAAAAACGCTGCAAATTAAATGGTTTTTCGTTGGCGATAAAAGAAAAATGAGTCAATTTTGGAAATTGCTGTATTTTAACCCCGATTTGAAAAAATTAAATTATCTTTGCCTGTATTAAAAAAAACGTACCATGAAAAATTTACCAATTGGACTTCAATTTTTATCGGAATTTGCGGAAACCAATAGTATTTATGTGGATAAAACACGCCTCGTTCATCAACTCGTGACCACAGGGAAATATTATTTTCTATCGCGCCCGCGCCGTTTTGGAAAATCTTTGTTGGTTTCGACGCTGAGAGAATTGTTTGAAGGCAATAAAATTTTGTTTAAAGACTTATGGATTGAACCCAATTGGGATTGGTCTCAGAAAAATCCTGTGGTGCACCTTTCGTTTGCGGAATGGGATTTTGAGGATTTGAACTTATCCACTGCTATTTTTGAGGCGTTGGACAGCATCGCAGAACCAAGAGGCATTGTTTTGACCAAAAAAACAGTCAAAAGTCGCTTCCATGAATTGTTACAAGCAGTGTATCGGCAAGCAGGACAAGTCGTTTTGTTAATTGATGAATATGATAAACCGATCGTTCATTATCTTGAAGACAATCAGCTTAAAAAAGCGATTGCGAATCGCAAAATTTTTAAAAATTTTTATTCGGTCTTGAAAGATGCGGGTAAAATCTTGAAATTTGTGTTCATCACAGGGGTTTCCAAGTTTACCAAAGTGTCTATTTTTTCGGATTTGAATCATTTATCCGATATATCGTTGGATAAGGATTATGCTGCTCTAACAGGTTATACGCAGCAAGAATTAGAATCTTATTTTGAAAATCATTTGAAAGTCGTTGAAAATGAATTGAATATAAATCGAGAAACGCTTTTGTGCCAGATGAAACGTTGGTATGATGGCTATACTTGGGATGGCAAAACACTTATTTATAATCCTTTCGGCACGATTACGTTTTTGCAAAAACGGGCTTTTCGTAATTATTGGTTTGCAACGGGTACGCCTACCTTTTTATTGGAACAAATGAAAAAACAGGGGCAATTTAAAATAGAAAAAATAAAAGTTAACTCTACTTTTTTTGAAAAATATGATTTGGAAAATATAGAAATTAACCAACTTTTATTTCAAACAGGTTATTTAACAATTCAAAAAATGAATGATTTAACGGATGAATATTGGTTGGATTTGCCCAATAAAGAAGTTCATGATAGTCTATATCAATTTTTAATGACTGAGTTGACGCGCCGTTCGCAACGCCCGAACTCAGGAATGACGATTGATGATTTAAAATATGCGTTTGAAACCAACCGATTGCCGCGAGTACGGGTGATTATTGATTCGTATTTGAGCGAATTACCTGAAGCGGTTTTTCGGCATTCATCCGAAGGGTTGTATCATGGTTTGATTCATATTATTTTTAAATATTTGGGCATCTTCATTCAAAGTGAAGTGCATTCGGCACATGGGCGGGCGGATGCGGTGGTGCAAACGGATACCGATATTTTTATTTTTGAATTTAAATGGAACGAATCAGCCACAATTGCTTTGCAACAAATACAAGAAAAAAGTTATATGAATCCTTATCGTGCTTCAAACAAACAACTTACAGGAATTGGTGTCAATTTTTCAGACCAAAAACGAATAATTGAAGATTGGAAAACCGAACTTTTATAAATTATCAATATATATATTGCCAGAAAGCTGGGAAGTGGACAAGCCACTCCCAGCACAACCAGAAACAACTGTTTAAGTTTCCATTGGTTTTAAAAAAGTTAATGCCATACGGAGGCAGGGGCAAAGGTTGCCTTCTGGCAAACAATGCCTTACACAGACACGCATGTATCGCGGTAAAAGTTTATATATTTAGGGTGTAAATCGGATACTGAT
>JBDLWG010000372.1:0-3617 GCA_039804385.1 Bacteroidota bacterium | reverse complement strand
CCAAAACCTCCTGGGCTATAAAGGCGATACTTTTGGGTAAATTGGAACGCGAATGACCCGGATTGGGCGTATTTGCACGGATTTTTTTATAAAAAAATCCGTGAAAATCCGCCCAATCCGTGTCATCCGCGTTCCAATTTATCAAGTTAAAATCAAGTTAAAAAAATTCGTGAAAATCCGCAAAATCCGTGTCATCCGCGTTCCAATTTATCAAGCTAAAAATCAAGTTAAAAAAATTCGTGAAAATCCGCCCAATCCGTGTCATCCGCGTTCCAATTTATCAAGTTAAAAAAAGCGATTTTTCATAATTGGGCATCATTTTAGATTGGTATGCCGTTTCAAACAATACTTCTACTGCTTTTCGACCCTTTTCACCCAAATCAAGGGTATAATCATTCACATATAATTGTATATGTTGCGCCATCACCGCCGTTTCCATTTCTTGCGCATGAGTGCGCACATAAGATTGACTGGATGCTGGATGTTGAAATGCATACGCCACACTTCGCCGCAAAACGCGATTCATTTTTTGTTGAAGCTCCACAGGCAGGCTTCTTTTAATGGCAATACCGCCCAATGGAATCGGCAAACCTGTTTTTTGTTCCCAAAAATCACCCAAATCAATGGTTTTGACCAAATTTTTCAAAGGATACGTAAACCGATTTTCATGGATAATCACCCCTGCATCCACCTGATTTGCCAAAATTGCTGGTTCAATTTCCGAAAAAACCATAAATGCTTTATGCCTCACTTGCGGATACGCCAACGAAAATAATAAATGAGCAGTGGTATATTTTCCGGGTATTGCAATACTTGCGGTTGCAATATCAGCAGGTGTTAACTTTTTTTTGCCTATTAACAAAGGTCCACAACCATTTCCTAACGCGCTCCCTGCATCCAATAACACGTATTGATTTGCCACATAACCAAAAGCATGATAGCTTAATTTGCTTATATCCAACTCATTGCGAAATGCTTTTTGATTTAAAGCCTCCACATCTTCCATAAAAACCTCAAATTCCAACCCTTCTGTTTCGACTTTTCCATGAAGCAACGCGTCGAAAATAAAAGTATCATTGGGACAAGGCGAAAAACCTAATTTTAATTTCATATTTTTGCACGTTTTTTTAAAACCATCATTGGAATCATTGATTTTTTCCAATGTAAATCTATATTGAAATCATGAATTTACAAGTGATTTACGAAGACAATCACCTTATTGCGGTCAACAAACCTGCGGGCATCTTGGTTCAAAGCGATGAGACGGGCGATACCCCCATTTCGGAACATATCAAAAAATATATCAAAGAACGATATAATAAACCTGGTGATGTGTTTCTCGGTACGATTCACCGTATTGACCGCCCTGTGAGTGGCGCGGTCGTTTTTGCGCGCACGTCCAAAGCATTGGAACGGATGAATGCCCTTTTTCTGGAACAAAAAGTGGAAAAAACATATTGGGCAGTGGTTGGAGAACGTCCTGACCCATTAGAAGGAACTTTAATCCATTTTTTGGTCAAAGACAAGGATAAAAATATCACACGGGCTTTGGACGCACAAAGTCGGCGGTATCCTGATGCAAAACGGTCTGAATTATCCTATCAGCTAATTTGTTCGATGGGAGACCATCATTTATTAGAAGTGCATCCTAAAACGGGGCGTTCTCATCAGATTCGCGCCCAATTAATGCGCATTGACTGCCCCATTCGCGGCGATTTAAAATATGGTTTCCCCAAAGCGAATAAAGATTTGTCAATTCACCTACATTGTAAAAGCATGAAATTGATACATCCTGTTTTAAAAACGGCTATTACCATAGAGGCAGACCCGCCCACGAATGACCCTATCTGGCGTGAATTTGCAAAATCGCTTTTGTAGTCGTACGGCTTCCCTATCGGAAAATTTATTTCCCGACTATAAGCGCGTCAAATGAACTTTTTGGAAGTGAAATTTGTTCCAACAACAAACCGATAAAAATCAATGGTATTTTATCATTGATTTTTACGGAATTACACATAAAAAAATAATTTATACAAATGCGAAAGAGCAATCTTTCATTAAAGGACTAACTGTAATATGGATTACCTTGCAAACTATTTTGCAAACATTCCCGAACAATGGCAATGGATTACTCAAAATCCAGAAAAATCGTGGAGCATTGTTTTTAATTTAATTTTGTTAGAAACGCTTTTATCCGTAGATAATGCGGCAGTAATTGCTACGATGGTGATGGATCTACCCGAATCGCAGCGTCCCAGAGCCTTACGATATGGCATTCTTGGTGCCTATGTATTCAGGGGTTTAGCCTTGATTTTTGCGACAGTTTTGGTGAGCGTTTGGTGGCTCAAACCTCTGGGCGGTTTATACTTGTTGTACTTGGCTATTGATTATTTTTTCAAAGCAAAAGGAAGTGAGGAACCTTCAGAGAGCAATACAACAGCCATCAATGACAAGTGGTATTACAAAATGTCAAATGGTTTTTTAGGGCAATTTTGGGCAACCGTGATTGCGGTTGAAGTCATGGATATGGCATTTTCCATAGATAATGTCTTTGCGGCGGCGGCTTTTACTAAAAATATTGTTTTAATTTGGTTAGGTGTTTTCATTGGGATTTTGGCGATGCGTTTTGTGGCGCAAGGTTTTGTGAAATTATTAGAAAAATTTCCCTTTTTGGAAAGTGTTGCGTTTGCGGTGATTGGCGTTTTGGGTTTAAAACTGTCTTTGGCAACGTTCAGTCACCTTGAATTTTCTAAAAACAATGCTTGGGTTCATTGGATGGAATCGGAACACGGCGATATGGTCTTTTCCTTGTTGACGGCATTGATGTTTGTCGTGCCTGTTGCGAGTTCTTATTTTTTTAATATCCCGAAACGAAATTAAATTATTCAAACGAAAAGGTATGAAAAAAAAAGGTACGCTTGGATTTTTATTCATGGCAATCGTTGTGCAAAGCCTTTTGGCACAACGAATTGACACGATGACGGTTGGTAGAAATCAATTTGCGATTTCTGGTAATACGTATTCGTTTTTTCAGACGGTGGAATTTCAACCTCAGTTTTGGAATCGAAGCGTTTATATTTATCCGCGTCAAGCCTTAAAAGGAATGCCGCAGAATGCAGAAATAACCGCATTTCGGATGTTTCGAGATGTGACTCGGGTATCAAGTGTCACACCTGTACAAGGAAAATTTCCTGCGAATGCTGTTGTAACGGCTAAAATTTGGATGGCAAATACGAATTTAGAAGAATGGGGCGATACTTTTAAAAAGTGGTCTCTCGTCCAAAATACGTTGACTCCAACGCTTGTTTTCAATGGCGATTTAAAACAATATATTGATTCTACGTCTGGATGGAAAACATTCCCTTTGTTAAACACGCCTTTTCGGTACGATTCGACTCAAAATTTAGCGATTATGGTCGAATATTCACAAGATATGGCAACGGTTGGTCAAATTTTTTGGGCTTATGATTCCACGATGGCGAAAGTGGGCGCGACCGATACCACTAATTATTTTAATAAATTCCAATTTAGATATTGTCACAAATTATTTTCTGGAACCGTTGCACCTGTTGATAGTTTTACGGGAAGCAATATTCGGCATCCACATATTAAATTTC
>JBDLWG010000371.1:0-11105 GCA_039804385.1 Bacteroidota bacterium | reverse complement strand
AATTTAGTGCCCGCGCAGCGCGGGAAATAATTTTCCCGACTACTGCCACAAATAAGGTTTATGGAAAAGAAAAACCTGTCTGGTTGTTCCAATCCAATCGCAAGTTACTGTAAAATTTATTTTCAATAACCTTACAATTGGCTTGGGACACTTTTATCATGCCGCCGCCGCCTCTTCTATTTAACTCATGTTACGCAGTGTTTTTGGATGACAAAATATTGTTCGGTAAAAAGCGTATGTTTCGGAAACCTTTAAGGTTTCCGAAACCTATTCTCTCGAAAAACAAAATTATATTTGCCTTTAAAAAAGGCTTGCGTAATATGAGTCATTTAGGAAATGTATAGCAAAGCTACTCTATGGCACAAAGATGCAAAAGAAAACACCGAAAGCGGTGATGGAGACAACTCCAATCACCGTTTTGTCTTCACTTTTAATTTACAGCACCTTTTTTAAAGTTTCATAAGTATTTCATCATATTTTAATGAAAGGTCTGTCAATCTATCTCGAAGCATCCAATTACTGGTGCCGACAATACATCCTGCTGCTATTACATAATAAACCTCCCCTTCGGAAGTGATTTTCAATAGTTTTGACCCCTTACTTTGATGTTTCACCCCTTTTGGACAGGTAACAGCCGACTCTATTTCAATGGAAATCCCTCGAAAAAGAGTCGGCAAATCCAAATAGTCAATTCCCCAAAACTCTATATCTATCGTATTGGGTCGTTCTTGCGACTCCTCTAACCAAATTTGCGAGCGCAGAATCATTTGGGAATGGCTCGTGATATATTTCCACAATTGGAAGGTATTCTTATTTTTAAAACTCATGAACTTTTAATTGAACGTTTGAATTTAAAAAGGATATCGAAACGTGCGCCAAGTTTCAAACCTATACAAGTTAATTTGCTGCTTTTCAATTATTTACATTTTGATAGTTTATTTCTCAGCAATTTCCGCTTTGGAAATTTTTGAAATAGGATGCGTATGATTTGAAGGATAAAAAGGATCTTTTGAGTTCAAATTTGCGCTTTTCAACTGAAAACATATATATCGCCATTCCTAAACCTGTTATTCCCTTTGAATGTGCAATTTGATAACCTGAATATGCTCCCATGACTGCGCCAATTGCGGCTTGTATCCAATTTCCATTAGGATCGGTGTATTTTAATGGATTGTTATACGCATAAGTGTACCGATTCAGTCCTTGCGAGCCGCCCACACTCACGTAATTATCAGGGATCAACATCCTGCCTACGGTAGGGTCATAGAGGCGAGCATTCATATTGATGAGGTTGAACTCATTCAATTGCTCATGTCCTGTATAACCTCGGTACAACCACATCGGATTTACAGGAAGCACTCCGTAATTCCACGTATTGGGTTGGCGGTTTCTGCCCCATGCATCCAAATTTTGTTCGGCGACAACCGTGCCACTCGAATTCGTGACCGTTACAATAGAGCCTAAATGGTCTGTGTACGGCACATAAAAATTGAACGCACTATTGCCCTCTTTCACTGCTATAGCACAAATGCCATCTCCACCAGGGATATAATGCACCTATTGAGCGATACGCGGGAAATAAATTTCCCGACGACTAAGCATCATCGCATCAAAACAGTTGCATTTATCGTATTTGCCTAAGAATGCTTATACAGCTGAAAATCTTATATTTTTTTTGTAAAAAAAGGCAAAAAAAGCATTCAAATCCACTTAAAAATACGTTTCTATTAAAAAAACAAATTAAAATACCCATTTCTAAGGCGAAGTTAGAATTTATTGTAAAAGAATTATGAAAATCGTCATCTCTTATTTGTACTTTTGACGCTCCATTTTGAGATATTCGAGTTTGCCGCAAAAAAAAATTCGGTGAACATACATCGAATTTGAGTACAAATGTGCAATTTTGTATATGAAAAAAATTACAGCGAATTATGTACACGCTCATCCCGTGTTTGTGATTCAAAATTTGGATGCGCAACCGGTTGATAATCAATACGCACCGGTGTTTTTGTCGTTGAAAAACCTGCTGCAAAATCGGTTTCCAGCTCCCCTTTCGCTTTTTCTGAGCGAAGCCATGGGCGATTTACATCGCCTACCCGATTTTGAACCCACAGGTGGTATGATGATGTTCTCAGATGCCGAAATTGCGGTGTGGCATCATCGGATTCGGGGAGATGAACGCTTGCAACGCTTTCCTGTAAAGCGGTTGTTGGAGGAAATCCTACCCCAGCATCTGGGCGATTGGGCTTTTGTACAACCCATGTTCCTGCCCGAAATGCAGATCAATGAGGTGACGGCAGCAGATAATATTGTCTTTCGCAATCAATCGGTGGATTTATACTTGCCCCAAGCCAATTTAATCATCGAAATCGACGGGCAAGCTCATAAACTCAATGACCGACAACGCCTTAAAGATAATATTCGAGATGAATATTTGAAAAAATTTGGAATAGATACTGTACATTTGCAGGCGAATGACGTAGAACAATCAACAGACCGACTTCAACAGGGAATAGCTGCTATCATTGCTCAATTGAAAAGCCATGAATCTGCCTTAATTCCCTATCAAAAAACGTATCAACAACTTTTAAATGGCTTCAACGAGGACGATTTACAAAATAAATTGTTACCCACAGCGATTATGCGATTTCAATGGTTGGTGGTCGAATTGTTGTTAGCGGGCAAGTTGTCTGTTACACAGCCTGTTTGGGAATTGCTTATTCTTGAACGCGATGTGACAGGTTTTGTGCCTTTGGCTTGCGAAGATTTGTGGATTCAGTTGGAAAAATTGTGTGAAATACACCAAGTGCCGTTTCAAAGACCGACGCTTCGATTGTTAAATCTGGAAGATGAGCTATCCGAAGAAACTGTAGCGGTGGATTTCAGTTTGTTCAAACGCTGGACGGATGAAGCGGATTTATATCCACAATGTATCTTTGTGCGCAATGATTATTTCGACCTCATGTCGCGGGAGAATATGAAACCCGCTGATAAATCGACGTTGTTGAAAGGCAGTTTGATGGCAGAATTTACACGTTATCTCACAGGCAGTCATGAGGCAGACCGTCATTTTGAAAAAGTGGTACAGGAAATCACCACGCTAAAGTCGAATGAACAACAACCGATTTTAGAAGGTTGGTTGCAAAAAGCAGCGCATGCCCCCTTATCATTGGAGCAAAAACAATATATAGCGCATACGATTTTAAAATACTATCCTGACGAAACCGTATATTTGGCTCGTCATTTAGATGCACCTTTTTTACTCAACGATACGATAAAAAGTAAATTAAAACAACTTCAAAATTTAAATCATAGACTTTATGAGCAGCTTAAAGCAATTCGATAACGTGATGGAGACTTTCGAGAAAGAAATAGATAAGTTGAAGAAAATCGGGGAAGTGTACGCCGGGGTTCAGACTGCAAACAAGGAGCAGCGCAATGCTTTACAAAAGTTGCATGATAATAATGCAGCCTTGCAAGGTGCTTTGAAGGAAGCCCGTGTTTTTCAAGATGAAATCAAAGGCATCACGAGTTTGTTACCCGAAAAAACGGAAGCGTTGAAGGAGGAAATGACGCAATTGGGCGTGTCGCTCCAAGAAGCGATTAAAACCACCTGTTCAGAGCAGTTTAAGGAGCATTTCGAGGCGCATGTCGGCAAAATGGAGACCACTACCACTGAGACGCTACACAAATTTCAAGAAAACAACACCGTATTGGAAGGTATTTTGAAACATTATCAATCCTTTCAAGTGGAAACACGGCGTTTACTCGCGGAGTTGGACGAAAAACATGCCCAAGCGAAATCTGATTTAGTGCAATCTGTGGATACACAACTCGAAGGCATTCGTTCCGAACAAGGCAAATTCAAACAGGCTTTTGCGGAAAATTTGGAAACCTTGCGCGGTGATAATCGGGATTTTCATCAGCAAACGCAGTCTTCGGTTCACACTAAAAATGAGGCACATTCTGCTGAAATCGTACAAATCGTTGATAAACAACGAAGTACGTTTAAATCTATTATCGAATCCGAATTAACAGACCGCATCGCATCATTAGAAACCAATCAATCGAAACAACTGCGCACGTTGATGATTTTGAACGGAATCGTGTTGGTCGGCGTAATCATCTTGTTGTTTTTGAAAAGATAAAATGGCGTTTACTCGTTTTTGTCCCCTTTTTTTTATTCTTTTGCAGAAAGAATTTAAAATAACTTTATGGAACAAAAACAAGGGAGCTTAGTGCGTTCGCTCACGCTCACGACCGCTATTACATTGGTTATCAGCAGTGTAATCGGGTCAGGCGTTTACAAAAAAATCGCACCTATGTCGGCAGAGTTACAATCGCCGTCATTGGTGCTTTGGTGTTGGCTTGCTGCGGGCATTATCAGCCTTTGCGGTGCTTTAAGCAATGCCGAAATCGCAGGCATGTTGGCGGATTCGGGCGGGGAATACGTCTATTTCCGCCGCATCTATGGTAAATTTACGGCTTTTTTATGGGGATGGACTACTTTTGCGGTCATCAAGACAGCAGCTATCTCTTCATTGGCATATGTGTTTGCGCAATCCGTCAACTCATTGATGCCCTTACCACAACTCTCCGAAGGCGTTGCTAAAATGGAATTTTTAGGATTAGCACCATTCGATAATCTCGGCGTGAAGGCGTTGGCGATTGGATTGGTGCTATTCTTGACTTGGGTAAATACACGCGGTTTGAAAGGGGCAGCCTTTTTGAGTGGCTCGATTACTCAATTGGTGATTATTGGTTTGACGATTATTGTGTTAGCGAGTTGGATTTTGGGGAGTGGCAAATGGACGCATATTGCAACGCCTGCCACCACACAGACTTTACATAGCACAGGCGCGTATGTGAGTGCTTTTTTTTCAGCTTGTTTAGCGGCATTTTGGGCGTATGAAGGTTGGAATACGGTCGGCTTTATTGGTGGTGAAATCCAAAATCCAAATAAAAACTTACCTTTAGCCTTGTTGGGTGGGATGACAGCGATTATGATTACGTATTTATTGGTTAATTTTACGTATATGTATATCATTCCAATTGATGATTTTATAACGATTTACAAAACAAAAAATGATATTGCAGCCGTAGCAGTGATGCGTACAGTGGGCGGCAATTGGGGCGCGATGTTATTGTCGGTTTTAATCTGTATTACGACTTTGGGTTGTACGAATAGTACGGTTTTGATGCCGCCGCGTATTTATTATGCGATGGCGAAAGATGGGTTGTTTTTCAAAAGTGCCGCAGACATTGACCCCGATTCGCATACGCCAAACAATGCTTTGTGGATGCAAGGGGTGTGGGCATGTGTGCTGATTATGTCAGGCAGTTTTGACCAATTGACGGATATGTTGATTTTTGCAGCCTTCTTTTTTTATGGTGCGACGGCTTTGGGCGTGTTCATCCTGCGCGTGCGCGAACCGAATGCGGTGAGACCGTATAAAGTGATTGGTTATCCTGTGGTGCCGGCGTTATTTGTCCTTTTTTGCTTTGGCTTGGTGGTCAATACGATTCTTACGAAACCGCATGAAGCCGCTTTTGGCATTTTATTGATGTTGACAGGCATACCTTTTTACTTTTATTGGACGAAAAATGATAAATAAATAACTTGGATTTTTTGGATTGATTTTCATTCCAAAAAAATCCAAGTTAAAAAAATCCAAGTTATAACGTTTGGAGGGTTTCAAACCCTCCAAACGTTGTGGTCGATTCTTTAACTGAAACCATTTAAAGAAAATATTTCACAAAATAAAGACCCAAATAGTAACACGGCGCACTCACTAATAATAAAGACCACAAATGAAATTCCCATTGCCAATAGGCATATTTTGGATTTTTAAAATCATAATCTTTCGCGCTGACCCAAGCTATGAAAGCATCCGCAATGGGCAATTGTTTCAACAAATACGATTTTTCACCATTGAAATGGCTCGGAAAACCCAACATTTCGATAGCATTCCGAAAATTGGCATGTAAAAAGGCTTTTTGATTTTCACCTGCCGCCCGAATCCCAACAATGGAAGCCGCACCGCCTACGCCCAAAATGATGGGGCCCGAATCCACATCGCCCTTACCATCCACACCTTGTGGATACTCTCGAACCGACCAAATCCCCCATTTTTTCATCATAAAATGTTGTTGAAACTTTGCAAATTGTGCTTGACTGAACGCGCTATCGATCATGGGCAGAAAACTCAACATCATGCTTTGCGAACAACCTCTGGGTGTTTCGCGGATTTCATTTGCCGTCAAATGATAGGAATGGGGTATCAAACCAGTCGTCGGATCCAGATGTTGTTGAATGCTGTCTAACCATCGTTTGCGCGTATCCGTGAAGGCTTCATGGAAAATGCTATCATGCAAACTCAAGGTTGCCAAACACAAAATATTGTCCGCAGGCCAACTTTGATGCAGATAACTCTCCAAATAAGGCGATTTGGCGGCTAAAAAAGCGGTATTGATGTCATCGCAAAGATACCTAAAATGCTCATATCTTTCTTCATCATGTCCCTGTTTGCGAAAAGCCATACAATATCGCCCCAACAAATAGCCCCGCCAACCGTTGTAAAACGCGCCATAATTCAACAATAAAGTGCTATCAAAAACCGCTTTGCAAAGGCTATCTTCACTCAGTTGGTTGAATGCCCAAACGATTTCTCTTTCTGCCTCTTGCATGATAACACTGCCTGTATCGACTTTTTCCGCTATATCCGTCCAAGCCAAACCGTATAAAACCGTCAGAAAAAACGCGCCTTCTGGATATAATTGCTGCATTTGGGCGGCTGCATCGGTTGTTTTGAGTGTTTTTTTTAAGTATTTGAGTTGCGCAAGCGCGTCGCTATTCACCTTTTGCGCCCAAGTTGGCGTGTAGTACAATTGGGTATTCGCCCAAATGACCCAAACGACAAACCATAACGCGCCCAATTGAATACTTCGTTTTAAAATAAGATTTATAAAATACATAATGTGTAAAATATTGATTTTCAAAAGAAAGGAGATATATAGTTCACTATATATCCCCATAACCAATTTGGTAGTGCCTTACGCCCTAAATAATTAGGGAAATATTTCGCTCTCTGGAAGGTCTTTTTTTTCCCTAATTGAATAGAGCTTAAAACATTCGCTATTTACATCCTTTGTAAGTGTGATACTTTTTTTTAAAAAATGATATTATTTTTGAATCAAAACTTTTTGATACCGAATACATTCGCCATCCACTTCCAAGCAAATGATGACGGTCCCTTCCAAGAAACTATCAATGTCCCAACGAGACGTATAGGCTCCGCCTTTCAACAGCCCTTGGTCAAAAGATTTGATAACACGTCCCATCATATCATACACTTTCAACAGGACAAAACTTTGACTTGGAATTTTAAAATCAATGGTCAAAAAGCTAATCGCTGGATTCGGGAAACACCGTAATAAACCTTCATGGCAATTCAACGGAATAAAAGTCGCAGTACCCAATAAACTATTGGCGGCACGGATGGTCACCGCAGGCAATGTCTGGACACAATTATTGGCATCACGCACCGCTATTGTATAAGTGCCGGGCAAGACCACAAACTGATTATCACTTTGGAATGCACCATCATTCAAACGGTATGAATACGCCCCTGTGCCGCCTTTGCCTGTTGCTACTAAGGTCGTATTGCTATTTCTACAGATAATCGTATCCACTTTGAGCGTTCCTGTAACCGCCGTTGGTTGGGTAATCACCAAATTGGCGGTTTTGGTACAAAGATTAGAATCAAGCACCGATAACGTATAAGTACCTGCTGTAACACCCGTAAATGCTTTGTTATTACCGAAAATGCCTCCATTGAAACTATATAAAAAGGGTGCAGTACCGCCTACAACACTCATATTGACCGTTGTTGAACCACTAAGACAAGCAATCGCTGCTTGGGTAGAAGTCAGCACTAAGTCGGCAGGCTGTGTAAGAATGGTTGAATTACTCACGCCAACACAACCATTGGTATCTCGAACCGTCACTTGATAAGTGCCTGCTGGAACGGTGAAGTTAATCGTATTTTGGAAAGGTCCGCCATTCAAACTGTATTCATAAGCCGATGCACCGCCTCTTGCAGACGCGCTCATCACGGTCGTACCGCCGAAACAAGCAATGGGCCAAGCCACTGGGTCTGCAACGCGTAAGATTTCAGGCTCTGTCACCACTAAAGGACTGACTTTGGTACAACCACTGGCATCTTTTGCCGTAATCGTATAGGTTCCTGCCATCAAGGTAAAAATACCTTCTGGGCGGAAATTCGTCCCATCTAAACTATATTGATAGGGCGCAATGCCACCACTTGCACTCGCAACAACGGCTGCAATGCCGCCATTACAAGGTGTTTTGGTTCCAACAAATGCCAATTGTACTTGATAAACGGTTGATGCAGCACTTGTTGCGACACAACCCGCTGTGGTTGTAATCGTAGTCGTGTGTGCGCCGACGGCTCTGGTTGTGTAAGTCGCTGTTGTTGCACCTGCGATGGTGATTCCATTATTTCTCCAAACGGCTGATGCGAAAGTGCCATTGCTCAAAGTAGCCGTTATCGCAGTTCCCATACAAGCCATCATTGGGGCAACCGTTACAGTCGGCACGGTTTCCACCATGACCGAAATTGGGTTACTGATGACCGTTACAAAATTGGTTCGCATCTCGCAAGAAATCACATCCATACTGGTTAAAGTCGCATCGGTATAAGTCGCGCTGTTAGTTCCAACATTGAAATTATTGCGTTTCCATTGATAAACAGGTGTTGCACCGCCATTGACAGGCGTTGCTGTGAAGATAACCGCGCCACCAACACAGGTAAGCATTTTGTTAGCAGCAATGGAGAGATTTGCAATCACAATATTCCCTGTGGTTTGGGTACAACCATTGGCATCTTTTACGGTAATGGTGTGCGTTCCAGCCGCGACTGTAAACGTATTACTTGCTTGATACGCTCCTGCATTCAAACTATATTGATAAGACGGAGTACCGCCCATTGCAGTTGCGGTCAAAGCGGTTGTTCCATTGGCAGGAATCGGCGCATTCGTAGCTGCCGAAATGGTCAATACCGTTGGTTGCGTCAATGTAACCGTGTTGCTGGGTTGGGTACAACCATTGCCATCTTGGACAAAGATGGTGTACGTACCTGCGGGTCGTGTAAACGAATTACTGGCTTGAAAAAGACCACCGCCAATACTATACGTATAGTTTGGTGTACCACCAGAAGCAGTCGTGCTTAAAGTGGTAGAACCGCCATTACAAAGAATGTTGCCAACCGTCAATGCAGGCACAACCATAGGAGTCGGTTCGGTCAACGTGACAGTACTCGTTGCGATACAACCATTGGCATCTTGGGCGCGAATGGTATGGGTTGCGGCATTGGCTCCAAACGTATTCGTTGCCGAAAATGCACCGCCATTCCAGCTATATTGATAAGGCGCAGTGCCATTATTCGCCGTTACATTGACGGAAGTAGAGCCGCTATTACACAAAATCGTACCCATAATCGGCGTTCCAATCGCCAATGCTGTTTGTGTAACCGTAAAGCTACTGCTTTGACCCATACATCCATTCGCATCTTTCGCTGTAATCTGATACGTACCCATAGGCACTGAAAAAGTAGCCGTAGGTTGGTAGTTGACACCATCTAAACGGTATTGATAAGGCGCAGTACCGCCACTTGCGGCTCCTGTAATCGTCCCATTTCCCCCGACACAGGCAGTTGTACCCGTGATAGTTGTTACCACTTGAAGCGCAGCAACAGCATTACTGATTGCGTTACACCCAGCTACAGTTGTGACAGACACCGTATAATTACCTGCTGCAAGTGGCGTGTAAGAAGCTGATGTTGGAAATTGGTAGGCTTTAACGCGGTTTTGCCAAGGTTCCGTAACGTATATCTGATTTTTGTAAACCCATAAACCTGTAACTCTACTTCCAAGCGGTTGTGTTGCATCCAATTGAGCCACCGTAACCCCTATTGTAGAACCATAATTAAATCGTTGAACGCGGGCGTTGCCATCGTCCCCAACATAGATGTTTTGGTTTTCATCTACATACACACCTGTTGGCGAAGACAATTCATTCGCGCCCGCGCCTACCGAACCTGTACCTGCGACGGTTACGCCAATAGTGGCACCATGAGCCCATTTTTGAATGCGATGATTGTCTTGATCGACTACATATAAATTATTTTGAGCATCTATTGCAAGAGCGATTGGATTATTTAATTTATCAGCAGTAGAACCAGGTGCGTTTGTAATGCCTGCTACGGTTACGCCAGAACTGGCACCGGGAGCCCATTTTTGAACGCGATGACTGAAAGTGGCTTTATCTACGATATAGATATTTCCTGAATTATCCACAACAACTGCGACTGGCTGGCCCAATTGACTCGGACTATTTCCATTAATACCACTCGTACCAGCTACGGTTGTGCCCGTTATAGCACCCGCATTCCATTTTTGAACTCTGTGATTAGCTCTGTCTGCAATATACATGGCTCCCACATTATCTACAAATACGCTCATCGGTTCACTCAATTGATTCGGTGCGCCACCTTGTCCATTACCACCTGCAACGGTCTCGCCTGTTGTCGCGCCAGCAGCCCATTTTTGAATCCGATTATTGAATCGGTCTGCCACATAAACCGTTCCATTATTATCCACGAAAATCCCCGATTGGGTTCCAATCCCATTCACTAAAACCAACTGCGCTGGTCCTGAACCCCTTCCTCTATTGCCAGCGACGATTCCCCATGCGATGGTATCTGCTTTGGTGTAAACGGATGTACCATTATTTTTCCAATCAAAAGATTTAATTTGCCCATGACTAATCGTACCAGTGATAGGATTGCCTACACAAACGGGATTGGGCGTAAGGGTCAAAGTGGGTGTTGTTTCAACGCTCACTGTCAATGGATTGCTAAGAAGTGGCGCATTCAATCCCCCACCTGTCATCTCGCAAGTAATGACATTGCCATGCGACAAGTTGGAAACCGTATAGGTACTATTGGTTGCGCCAGCGATGTTCGCACCGCCTTTTTGCCATTGATAGGTTAGCGGCGTTGCGCCTACAAGGTTCGCTGTAAAGG
>JBDLWG010000370.1:0-5229 GCA_039804385.1 Bacteroidota bacterium | reverse complement strand
CGCCTGTCGCGCCTATAACGACTGATAAAGCAGAAGACCCTTTTGAAAAAATCCGCAAATTAGCGGCGATGAAAGCAGAAGGCATTTTGACCGATGAAGAATTTCAAAAACAAAAACAACGATTGTTGGAACAATTGTAAGTAGTTGAATTAAAATAACCGACAACAACGTTTGGAGGGTTTGAAACCCTCCAAACGTTATACACCTGTTCCAATTTATCCTACACCGCTACCAATTCGAGAATCAAATCATCTTGAGCCACCAACGTTTTTTCCGAAAGGTGTATTTTTTTCACTTTTCCAGCTTTGGGCGCGGCAATAGTACTTTCCATTTTCATCGCTTCGATGATAAAAAGGGGCGTATTGATTTGCACTAAATCGCCTTCTTTCACTAGCAACCGCGATAAACTGCCTTGCAATGGCGCACCAATATCGGATGGATTTGAAATTTTCTGATTCGCCGCCACTTTGGGAACAATCGTCTTATCTTTAACCGTAATCGCTCGCGTTTGACCATTCAACCGAAAGAAAACGGTCCGTTCTCCTGCCAGATTCGGTTCGGTTTTATTGAGGTATTGCACCAAAATATTTTTGCCTTCCGAGATTTCAACCATGATTTCCTCATTAAAATCCAAACCATAGAAAAAGGCAGGCGTTGGAATATTGCGCATCGCACCGAAGGATTCAAAATGTTGATTAAAATCTTCAAATACTTTTGGATACATTTGGTACGATAAAAAATCGTTTTCATGGACGTAATTGCCAAATTTTGCTTTAAAGGCAATCATATCTTTCTCAAAATCAATGGGTTGCAAAAAAGCATTGGGATTGGTATCATAGGGTTTTTCACCATTCAAAATCAAATTTTGGATTTCAGCAGGAAAACCACCTGGCACTTGACCCAAATCGCCGCGCATCATCTCCTTCACCGATGCTGGAAAGGCTAACGTATGTCCTTTTTCAAACACATCTTCAATCGTCAAATTATTGGAAGTCATAAACAAAGCCATATCGCCCACCACTTTGGAAGACGGCGTAACTTTCACAATATCCCCAAACAATTGATTGACCCATTTATAATTCTCTTTCATGGTCTCAAATTTCGCTTCCAAACCCAAAGCGCGGGCTTGCGGACGCAAATTGCTATATTGACCTCCTGGAATTTCATGTTCATAAACCTGCGCGGTACTCGCTTTCAAATCCGCTTCAAAAGGGTAATAATAATCCCGAACATCTTCCCAATATGCCGAAAAACGATTCAATGAAGGCAAATGAATTGGATTTTCCCGTTTATGCCCTTGCATCATGGCGACTGTCGAGTTAAAATTGGGTTGCGAAGTCAAACCTGACATACTCGCTAATGCCAAATCAATCACATCCACCCCCGCTTCAATCGCTTTCAAATAGGTGGCGGCTTGAATGCCTGCGGTATCATGCGTATGCAAATGAATCGGAATTGAAATATTTTGTTTCAATTCATGAATCAATAATTCTGCGGCATAGGGTTTCAACAAACCTGCCATATCCTTCACACCCAAAAGATGCGCACCCAAATCTTCCAAGCGTTTTGCCATATCAATATAATATTGCAAATTATATTTCGGTCTTTCAGGGTTCAAAATATCACCTGTGTAACAAATACAGGCTTCTGCAAGCCCACCTGTATGGTTTTTAACGGTGCGAATGGATGTTTTCATACTTTCAATGGAGTTGAAGGAATCAAAAATCCGAAAAACATCCATCCCCGTTTCCCAACTTTTCACGATGAATTTTTCAATCAAATTGTCAGGATACGCTTTGTAACCCACTGCATTACTGCCGCGCAACAACATTTGAAACAAAACATTGGGCATGGATTCCCGCAAAATTTCCAAGCGTTTCCAAGGACATTCTTTTAAAAAACGCAATGCCACATCAAAGGTCGCACCGCCCCACATTTCCATGCTAAACAATTGATGTCCATGATGTTGCGCATAACTCGCCGCCACTTGTTTCATATCATAAAGGCGCACTCGCGTTGCCAAAAGCGATTGATGCGCATCTCGAAACGTCGTATCGGTGTAATGAATCTGCTTTTCTGCTTTCAACCATTTCGCAAAACCATCCGCACCTAATTCCAATAATTTATCTCGCGTCCCTTTTTGAACGGGCAAAGTCGGTTCAAAAGCGGGGACAACTGGTTTTCTAAACAATTTATTTTTATTTTTATCGACAAAAGGCACATCAGGATTGCCATTCACCGCAACTTCTGCCAACCACCTCAATATTTTCGTTCCCCTATCTTGACGGCGCGGCATGATTAACAGTTGAGGATTTTCACTCATAAAGTTAACCGTACAAGCTCCGTTGCGAAACGTGTCATTATGCAACATATTTTCTAAAAAACCAATATTGGTTTTCACGCCACGAATCCTAAATTCGGATAAAGCGCGTATCAAACGGTCGGTTGCACCCTCAAAAGTGCGTCCCCAAGCCGTCACTTTGACCAACATAGAGTCAAAAAAAGGTGAAATCACCGCACCTGCATACGCACTTCCCGCATCCAAGCGAATCCCAAAACCGCCAGGACTCCGATACGCAACCAACGTTCCATAGTCAGGTTTAAAATGATCCGTCGGGTCTTCGGTCGTGATGCGGCATTGAATCGCATAACCTTGAATCACCACATCAGCCTGTGATTTAATTAAAATCGTCGGATGCGACAGCGCATAACCCATCGCAATCAAAATCTGCGACCGAACCAAATCAATACCTGTAATTTCCTCCGTAATCGTATGTTCCACCTGAATACGCGGATTCACCTCAATAAAATAGATATTTTCTTGGCTATCGACCAAAAATTCGACCGTTCCCGCATGAGAATAGTTGACATATTTGGCGATTTTCAAGGCATATTTATACAATTTGTTTTTAACTTCGGTTGTCAAGGTCAAACTTGGCGCAATTTCGACCACTTTTTGAAAACGCCTTTGAACCGAACAATCGCGCTCATACAAATGGACAATATTGCCATATTTATCGCCAAGTATTTGAATTTCAATATGTTTGGGATTTTCAATAAACTTTTCTAAGAAAATCGTATCATCGCCGAAAGCGGTTTTGGCTTCTCCTTTTGCCGATTGATAATTTTTCAAAAAATCACCTTCTTCTCGCACGACACGCATGCCGCGCCCACCGCCGCCCGCCGCCGCTTTCACCATGACTGGAAAACCAATGCGTTTCGCCTCCGACAATGCAAATGCATCCGATTCCAATTTGCCTTTGCTATCTGGAATCATCGGCACTTTGACTTTGCCCGCAATAACTTTGGCTGCCACTTTATCGCCCAATTGATCCATCACTTCTGGTTCAGGTCCAATAAAAGCAATATTTTCCTCCCGACACCGCCGCGCAAATCGAACATTTTCGGATAAAAAACCATATCCAGGATGAATTGCATCCACTCCATTCATTTTGGCAATCCGCAAAATCTCCTCTACATCTAAATAGGGCTTCAAAGGTTCCTCATTTTTGCCGATTTGATACGACTCATCTGACTTGTACCGATGCAATGAATATCGGTCTTCATAGGTATAAACGGACACGGTGCGCAACTTCAATTCAGAAGCCGCCCGCAAAACCCGAATCGCAATTTCACCCCGATTGGCAACCATCAATTTTTTAAAACGACGATGTGTTTCTTGCATGTTTGAAAATGTAATATTTTGTTTGATAATGATTCCTATCCAAGATAGGATTTGGCGGGGCAAATTTGAGCTTTTTTGAGGGGTTTTTCAAAAGTTATTTTACTTTTCAAAATAATTATCAGGTGTATAACAAATTATCAAGTACGCCCTCTATTTTGCTTTTTTTGATAAAATGACAAAATAAGTAAAACAAAAATGCTTTTTTTACGCTTAGTTTCTAAGATATTCATCACAATCGTGTTAGACAAACAAAAAAAATTATTTTAATTCATGTTGAAAATTAATGGCTTTGCCTTATTGTTTGCAATTGCTTTGGCAACTGCACCTTTAAAAACATATATAAAAAATATTGATTCTATAAATAACACTGTTACAGATCGTAAAACCGATATTACAGGTTATTGGGAAGGTACGATTACGCAAGATTATCCTGGTGGTAAACGAGTTGATTATGCGATGGAAGTTGATTTTGTTCAAAAAGGGAAAACCATTACAGGGATTGCAACCGTACATCATTTGCAATACGGGGCAAAAATGAGCGTAGAAGGCAAAGGAAAAGGCAATTATTTCCGATTTGAAGAAGGTAAAATTATAAAATACGACCAATTGCCACAAGCAGAATGGTGTTTTAAAAAATATGAATTAATCTATCGGCACACTGGTTCAGAAGAAACGTTGGAAGGTTTGTGGGAAGGCAAATCATCTTTTGGAGATTGTGACCCTGGACGCATTTTATTGAAAAAAAGACCACCCAGAGTGTAAGTAAGTAGTTGAGTCAAAAGAAGTTATCAAAATGTAACTAATTGATAATCAATAGATTAATATCGAATCAAGGTCGGTGAGGTTGCAACCTCGCCGACCTTTTGTATCGGTTCTTTTAATTGAACTACTTAGTTCCATTACCAACAAACAACGTTTGGAGGGTTTGAAACCCTCCAAACGTTCTATTACAAATATTACAAAATAAATGTCACATTTTTTATAATTAAAATATTGGTAATCAATTTTTTAATTATAATTTATAGTTTTTTAAAATGTCACAAATAATTATAAATTTTCCATTTGTTGCGCCTGTAAATGAATCATTTTTGAAGCAACAAATAAACGTTCTAAAAAAATCGACCAAAATGAATCGTACTATTCTTTTTTCCATTATAATCATGCTTTGCGCAATGACTTCTTGTTCCAAAAAAGAGGCAAATATCACTCCTGAACCACAATTGTTTGGCAAGTGGCAAGCGGTTGAGCAATATAATGGCTATGTGAATGGTGGTGATTTCCAATGGCATACGATTCAAGCAGGTGAATTATTGGAGTTTAAAAAGAATGGCGATTATGTAAAAATGGAGTCGAGTAACGCGCCTTGTACAGGCAAATTCGCTTGGCAACAGTTGGATAAAAGTATTGAATTAAACATTAGTTGTCAAGTCAATAAAATGATCCAAAAATATTCAGAATTAAATGATAATACGTTAATACTTGATTATCAAGGTAGAGAAGGTATTATTCGATACAAATATAAAAGAATTTAGTGGTTTTAAATC
>JBDLWG010000369.1:0-10242 GCA_039804385.1 Bacteroidota bacterium | reverse complement strand
GCAAATATTGCTAAACAATGGATTCAATTATATCAACACACCACATCGCAGTCGGGAAATTTATTTCCTGCTTCACATGGTAGGTAGTGCATGAAGCCTAAAATAATTAGGGAAATGTTTCGCCCGAAAAGGGGGGTAGAGAGAGCTAAATTTTTAAAAAATGATTTTTTTTTGCAAAAAAAAATCATTTTTAAAAAATTTAGTTCTCTCTGGAAGATATTTTTTTTCTCTATTTATTTAGGGCGTAAGGCACTATCAAGTGAAACGGTGTAAGCAGTAGTTGCTACCTGCTTTTAAAAAATTAAAACAACAAAATGGTCTATCTAACAAGAATCGAACGTTTCAACGCAGCCCATAAACTTTGGGTAGCGGCTTGGTCTGCCGAACAAAATACGGCAATATTTGGAAAATGCTCCAATAAAAACTGGCATGGTCACAATTACACGCTGCATGTCACGGTCAAAGGCAAGCCTGACCCTATGACTGGTTTTGTCATGGATGCCAAATTATTGAGCCAATTGATTAAAAATATTATTACGGACAAACTGGATCATTCCAATTTAAATTTGGATGTAGATTTTATTCCCAAAGATTTGCAACCGACGACGGAGAATTTAGTCCTCCTCATTTGGCGCGAATTGGCTCCTCATTTGAAAAATTGTCAATTGCATTGCATCAAATTGATGGAAACTGAAAATATTTATGCCTCGTATTACGGGGAATCTTAAAATCCATTTAGTAGTCGGGAAATTTATTTCCCGCCGCGATTCGCGGGAAATAAATTTCCCGACTACCAAATGGGTTCCTCATATTTTAAAAGTCAATAATTTTTCCTTTACATAGCTATCAAAATCTTGATTGCCATCCGAATGGAAATGCACCTGTATGGGCAAAATATAGATAGGTAATTGATTTTCAATCAAATAGGGAAAATGTTTTTCCAAACGGGCGGCATCTTTTTCCGTAGTAATGATGATTTTTTCATCGGCAGGCAAATGTTTAAAGGCTTCATGCGTTTGGGCAATATCGTAATTCGTGAAAGAACGATGGTCTTCAAAATCCATCATTTGAACCGATTTGACTTGGGATTTCAAATATTGTTCTAAATAAATGGGGCGTGCAATCGCACATAATACAATGATTTCCAATGATTTAGTTAATTCAATCGGCTTCAATGCGGGAAACAATGGATATGGATTATCATATTTCAAATAAGAGAAAAATACTTTTTGATGGTGAAATGGGGCAAGTTCTTTCACCATTGCTTGTTGTTGCTTTTCATCCAATATTTCTGGACATTTTGTAACCAGTATGGCATCTGCCCGCCGATATCCTGATTGCCATTCGCGTAATCGTCCTACGGGAAACATCCAATCGCGGGTAAAAGGCGCATTATATTCAGTTAAAAGAATATTTATAAAAGGTTGTACGGAAAGGTGTTGAAACGCATCATCCAATAAAATGACTTTAATTTCAGGAAAGGCGTGCATTAATTGTGGAATCGCCAAATCGCGCCGTTCTCCAACCGAAACAGGCACTTGTGGATATTTGGTTTTGAACAACCAAGGTTCATCGCCAATGTCCTCTGCGGTGTGTTCGGGTTGCGCGATACGGAATCCATGCGTTTTGCGTCCATACCCTCTGCTCAACGTAGCGACTTGAAAATAAGGACTTAATAATTGAATTAAATATTCTATATGAGGTGTTTTGCCCGTTCCACCTACGGTCATATTGCCAATAGAAATCGTCGGTACATCGAATCGGGCGGGGCGCAAAATCCGCATTCGGTACAAAAATAGGCGCAAACTCGCCGCCACACCATATAAAACAGCAATAGGAGAAACTAAGATTTGGATGATTCGAGTCCGAAACATGAGTAAAAAATATTTAATTTCAATTTAAACAAAAAAATGCGTCAAAAGTTGATTGAAACTTTTGACGCATTCCGATATATTCAATAATAAAACTATTTATATCGTCTTTTCGGCGTTTTCCGCTTATTTTTGAAGCGATTTCCACCATTATCATCATTGCCCGCAGCCCCCCCATTTCGCGTCATCGCGCAACGGAAGCCCAACGTTCTATCCGATTTGTCTTCATCCTTGAAGCGGCGTGCGCCTGGAGACAACCAAAACGCCCTGTCTGCCCAAGAACCACCTTTGATAACCCGCGCTTTGTCGCTAATCAAGGTCGATTTTCCATAACGATTGACATAATCTACATTAGATTCTTTGTCACCGTCCATATAATCGTACAATTTTGCCCGTTTATAGTTATCACGGTTTGCCACTTCATCATCTTTCACGTCTTGGTAGCGAATCCGACCCAAACTGTCTTTTTCAACAGGTTTGCCATTTTCGTCCAATACTTTCTTTTGGAAAGAGTTTCCACGGAAAGGGTTCAAATCGTGTGCATCGCCATCGCGCAAAGACAAACTCGTCATCGGACGATAAACGTCCATCGTCCACTCATTGACATTGCCCGCCATATTGTACAACCCAAAATCATTCGCCATAAACGACCGAACGGGTGCCGAAACAGACGCATGGTCATTCAAATTACCCGCCATACCCATGTAGTCACCACCGCTTTTGCGGAAGTTCGCCATGATATCGCCTTGTTGTTTATCATGTCTTTGGTAACGAACTGTGTTGCCATTCCAAGGATAAATTCGACGGTCTGTAATCCGTTCATCTTGTTGCGAAGCCATATTGCCCTGCAAACCCAATGCCGCATACTCCCATTCAGCCTCCGTCGGCAAACGATAGGATGGCAATAAAATACCATCTTCATAACGCACTTGGCGTTCTGTACCTGTTTGCGAGCTTTTTTTATTCTTACGAACATTACCTTGATACTGTCCAGCCAAATAAGATTCTGTATTAAAATTATTTGCTTCTTTTTGTTCTGCGTCAGGATTCAAAATACCGCGTTCAATCAAAATCATCTCATTCACACGGTCGGTTCTCCATTTGCAATACTCATTGGCTTGCAACCAATTGACCCCAACGACTGGATAATCATCATACGAAGGATGGCGAAAATAATTTTCTACATACGGCTCGTTATACGACAATTCGTCGCGCCAAACCAAGGTATCAGGCAAGGCTTTTTGCATGACCTCTGGATAAGCACTGCTGAAAACGCGGTCTAACCAATACAAATATTCTCGATAATCCGTGTTAGCGACTTCCGTTTCATCCATATAGAACGACGAAACCGTCACACGGCGCGGAACGTTATTCCATTCAAAAGTTACGTCCTGTTCGCTAAGCCCCATCGAAAAGGTGCCACCTTCCACTAAAACCAAATTGGGTCCAGTAGCTTGCCCTTCATAATTTAATTTTTCGTAGCCACCCCATTTTTGGTCGTTATAGACCCAGTTGGTCGTGGATGAACGCTCTTTAGGTTTGCAAGAGCCGAACGCCAATGCGCCCAAGACTACTGCCGCGCCAAACTGCAACGTTTTTTTCATTGTGTATCCAAAATAGGTTGTTTAAATAGCTTTATTGCTTCTGCGTTTGTCACCCAATCGCTCCCCGACCGATGGTATGATTTGCGCGATTCTATTCATTAGGCTTTTTAACGTTTGGCGAAGCGGTTTATTTTGTATTAAGATAAAATATTTATGGCGGCTGCGGTTTAGAGGATAAATCCAAAATAATATTTTGCAAAAATCAAAAGGGTACAATCAATGAAGATTGTACCCTTTTTTTAAAAAAAACTCAAAATTAAAATTAAATCGGTTTTTGAAGGTTTCTACTTTTGAAAAATCGTGAGCTGATGGAGCAAATTCTACCCCCCGATGAACTTGCTCCGGCTCACTCTTGAAATTCCGTTGAACTCCAATATCTTAAATATCTTTTATACATTTTTTCGGAATGCAATAATGATTATTTTGGAAAAAATCATGCCACTCTTGCCATTGCAGGAATATTATTTTGCATTACTTTGATTTTGCCTTCTACCGCTAATTGTTGATGCAGTTTCTGATACTCGGCGCGATATTCGCTGTAATCTCTATATTCTGCATAAACTTCGGTGCCGCGATTGTTTTCTACCAAGATTTGAAAAAACAAAAAATTGTCTTTATAAAAAAACTTGGTCAACAATTTTTCTACAGCGAATTGTATCTTACTGTTTTCCATTGCTTTCTATTTGGCTTTTCGGAAATTATTGTTCCCTTTCTTTTCGTTTGATGATACAAATATGCAGGGGTGCAAATCCTTTTACATACCCAATTTATAGCAACTTGTGACATGATTTATGATTCAAATATTGATTTTAATAATATTTAAAATATTGATTTAAATAATGATTTTGATTATATCAATAACGTTGATTATACAAAAAAAGCCCGCAATTGCGGACGGTTTTTTTTGATTTTTTTTTGATTTAATTTTTAATCCCCTAACATTTAAGGCTCTCTGACAAATTTCATTGGTAGAAAAGGGCTGAATTATTTTTTTTGAAAATAATTTAGCACTACGCAAATAGGCTGCGTAGTCCCTATTGTATCTTTACACCAAGCAAAGAAGCAGTCAATGACTGCAAAAAGGCTTGCGGATAGAGGTCAATTGCAACTTACTTCTAAAAATTGACTACCATTTAATCAGTTGCAAGAGTACCTTATCTTTTTTTTTAAATTTGATGCTCATTTTGACAGGGATGAATAGGATTTTTAGGATGGCATCTTAAAAATCCTATTTTATCTTATCTCATCCATTTTAAAAATTTCAATTGAAACGATTGATTATGAACGCTTTGTTGAAAATTGCCTTGCGCCAAAGAGCTATTTTGGTTCCTAAAACGATGCAAGTCGCAACTCATCAACAACTTTCCCAAAGTACGGTTTTGCTGATTGTGAATCTTGGAAAATTGGGTTTTTCCGTTACAGAATCCTTATTACACGCCTTAAACGCGGTGGAACCTACGATTCACCTTGAAATTTTAAATCATTTTCAAGAAGTGATGGGTGTCAACAAAAATTGGACACCCTTAGTCAAAGGTTGGGACACGCCTACGGGAGCAACCTACGCAGACCATCTTGTTACTTTTTTTTACAATGTATTTAAGATTCATCGGGCAGATGGCACACGGCTTGCGTGTGGACATGCCATTCCACCCAGTACGTTTCCATTGGAACGGTATAATGGTTGCCCTTTTTGCGGAACGCCTTTTGAAACAAATATTTTAGAATTGCATCAACAAGGAAGTCCTAAAAAAATATTAGATTTATGGACTGAACCTGAAATAGAACAATTTTTCAAAGATTTGCTGACTTCTAAAACCGCTTTGGATGCGACGCAAATGGATAGTTTAAAAATTCTACTCACGCATTTACCCTTGCCTGTGGTCGAAGTTTCGATGAAGGAAACCTTGATGGCTGTCATTGACATTTTGTTGGCGGCAGACCAATCGGATAAGGCACAAGCACTCTTCAAAACGCCTACAGATATTTTGCGGTACCTTTGGTATAAAAAAACAGGCTTTTTACAAATCATTGAACCTAAAATGATTATAAAAAGACACAATAGGAATAATCGCCATATAGCTATTTTTAGAAATCAATTTGCGCAAGCTAAATGGGCAAAAATAGATGCTCTAAAATTAAAATATGGGCGCAAAGAAAGTATTATTGTAGCCCGTTGGTTGAATGGGTTGATGGATACTCCTGAAAAATGTTGTGAAATCATGCACCCGAAACGCGAAATATGGGTACGTTATATCCGCGCTTTGCGCTTGGTAGAGTATGCGCAACGTCCTGGTTTTGAAAAATTAGCCGCTTTATTGCAGGCTTTTCATGGTGAGTCGTATCCTGTTTGGCAAGGGCGCGTTCATTTTTTTCGGTTGCGCAAGGACGCATATAAAACATTTAGTTTATTACAACAACGACCAGGTTTGTTTGCGCGGTCGCTTTTTGCCAACATTTTGTGGTTTGGGGTCGATGAAACCATTGCTGCATTTTCCGTCGTCATTGATAAAGTGCCTGCACGATTGGTTTTCACGCTGAATATGTATGCGGAGCATTATTTCAATCCCGTCATGGGGCGCACCGTGCAACCTTTGGGTGGCGTTGCCAAATGGATTCCAGTGAATCGGCATTTACATGGTTTAAATGCTAAAGAATTGCACCAAATTAAAGAAAAAGTGGAATCTTTGACCTTTTTAGCCATGCAAAAACGCTTTGCGCGGTTGGAAAATCGGAATCAAACCATGTACATTAACCCCGCTTTATTCAATATGCCCATCTCTATCGGCGATAGAAGCGAAACGATACAAGATATGTCTGCTGCTTTGCAAGGAACCCGTTTTCCAGTGGAAGGCGACATCGTACGGTTGTTTATGCAGTGGGGCAATGGGTTGGGAGAGCAACATTTGGATATGGATTTGAGTTGTCATATAGCGTTTCATGACAATGAGATGGACTATTGTTCTTACAGTCGATTGAAGGCAACAGGGGCGCAACATTCTGGAGACATTCAGTATATTCCTAATTTAGTCGGTACAGCAGAGTATATTGATTTGAATATTAATATATTACAAAGTAAAAAAGTAAAGTATGTTACTTTTACTTGTAATGCTTATACACGCGGAAGCCTTTCTCCGAATTTGGTAGTCGGTTGGATGAGTGCCCAATATCCAATGCATATTTCTAAAAAAACGGGGGTTGCCTATGACCCATCTTGTGTGCAACATCAAGTGCGTATTACTCAAACTTTATCCAAAGGCTTGGTTTTTGGGGTTCTGGATGTGGATACGCGAGAAATCATTTGGTTGGAAGTGCCGTTTGAAGGACAAGTGGTGCATTATTTAGACGTTAAAAATGTAAATAATATGTTAGGCAAATTGAATAGTAAATTAAGTATTGGTAATTTATTGAAAATCAAAGCATTATCTCAAAATTTGACCCTAATCGAAACGCCCAATGCAGATGAGGTCTATGATATGCAGTGGGCAATGAATGCGGCGGCGGTGACTCAATTGTTAATTGATTGACAAAAAATGCGTTTGAAAAGGCGTAATAAATTTGGGATTATTGGAATACACCGCAAAAACAATGCGTTTAAAGAAACCTTTGAATCGCGTTTCTAAGGTTTCTTTGAACCAAAGGGCTACCTGTGCAGGGTCATTTTGGAAAACGCCACAACCCCAAGCTCCTAATACTAAGACTTCATGTCGCTGTTCTGCTGCTAATGCCAATACTTTATCCATTCTTTGGCGCATCGCAGGTTCGATTTGGGCGATATTATCGGGTTCGCGTTGCAAAATGACTCCTGCATTCACCGCCGCCGACGTAATGATAGATACGGTTTGTAAAATATCCAAATTGCGACCCGATTCCGTTTTGAAAATGGGGACTTGCGGCGTGTAAATCATCGTATCCGTATAAAGGCAACTTTTCATGCGTCGATGCAAACCATAATAACTTTCGGTCGCTTTCGACAAACACGGATACAATCCAGTCGCTCGCGCAATACTTTCCTCCTGCGCCTGCGCACCCGTGAGAAAACCACCTCCTGCATTCTTGGCAGACGCAAAATTTAAACACAAAATATTGGTTTCATCCGCTTCATCCTGTAAACGGCGTACGGCATCCAATGAAGTTTCAGCAGTAACTTCATAATACGTTTTAAAATGGTTCTTCTGCCTTGCTTTTTGCAATAATGCGTCTAAATCGGCAACTGTATAGACCTTTGTTTGCGCAACAGCAGCCGTTTGTGCGGCGCGAATGTGGATAATATCTCCATTCGGCGCGTTGAAAAAACCATTTTCAATGATTTTTAAAGTGTCTTCCGCTATGGTGACACGGGCATTTTTTAACATAAAATAAAGGATTTAAGTAATGTACGTTGGAATACGGTTGTTTTCCTATATGAACGATGCTTTGCGTTGGGTGATTTTGCGATAGGATTATCCCAAGACCATCGTGCGTAAAGCATATGTGTTTTTGATTTGTATTCAAATGAGTGGTTAATATTAAAGAACCGACCACACTGTTTGGAGGGTTTCAAACGTTATATTATATTGAAAATCAATTTTTTAGAAGATATTTTGGGGGTACTATAACGTTTGGAGGGTTTGAAACCCTTCAAACGTTATAGTCGATTCTTTAAATTGAACGACTTACCATTTACAAAATTTCTTTGTAAAAAAATCATTATAACTGACCAACGTAAGTTGATACACGCCCGCAGGATACGCGCTTAAATCCATTTCTTGAAGGTTTTCGCCTGCTTTCAATGCCCATTTGGTTTTGAAAACCGCTTTTCCAGCAATATCCAACAACTGCACATCACAAATTTTATCTTTTTTAAAATTCATTTTAACACTTAAAGCATTGGCAGTAGGATTTGGGAACAAATTAAATTCGGTAATTCCTTTTTCTAATTCATTAGTCGCGCTTGTAAATTCTTGAAAAGTAGCCTTCACACTTGCTGTTGGGCTATCGCCACCCGTACCAGCATTGCCATTGACGGCATTGCCAACCGCATAAAAAGAAATCGCGCCTTTTCCCGCAAGGTTCGTTTGCCATTTGACATTGAACGTATTGGAGACACTTCTCGCATTTTGTTCGGCATACATGCGCCCATTTGTGAGGATGGAAAGGATCGTGCCAGCAGGTTGCTCACCTGGTTTAAAGCCTTTGACATTCGTAGCGTCTGCCTCTCGAATATCAATCATCTGAAAACCATAACCAGTGGGCGTACCTGCGCCTGCGGTTATGGTGAATTGCACCGTGTACGGCTGTCCTACCCTGTAAGTAGTGACGGGTGTATTGGAAGCATCCAACAATTTGATAGTGGCAGTCGGGTTGTAACTACCGCCCATGTGACAAGAATTACACAATTTTGGCGTATTCGGGTTGACCAGTTCATCGCCTGGTGCGCCCGTGTAACCTTTGTTTTGACTATTTGCCGCACCGCCCGCACTGCTGGTGAGCATAAATCCGCCACCGATAAGGGCGAAAGAGAAGTAAAGGACTTGAAGTTTCATAAAAAATCGTTTTTATTAGTTAAAAATGCAATAAGGACTTACGTAAAGTGGTAGGACTTTACGTAAGTCCCCCATTTTGAGGGGACTTACGTAAAGTCCTACCACTTTACGTAAGTCCTTATTAGTAACCACCAAAATAGCGACGCAAAAACCATTCGCTTGCTAATAACGCTGCTAATAAACCAAATATCCATTTCAAATGAATCAAGGGTTCTGTTTTGGTCGTCTGATACAAAACAGGTTTCACCGTCATTTTGTTTTTGATGGAATCTGCAATCGTTGCCATTTTATCCAAAGAAAACATCGCTCCGCCAGAAGGTGCGCTCAATGATTTCAATAACGCATGATTTGCCGTCGTTTCGTACAATTCTAATTGTACGGTTTGCACCGAGAATTGTCCTACGGCGGTCAAGGTTTCGCCATTATTCGTCACGGTTCCTTTGTAATGGTAACTTCCAGCAGGTAAAATGCCTGCATTCAACGCATAAGACTTGCCTGTTTTATTAAATGTGTATGGATATTGTTTGCCTTGTCCGTCCGTGATAACGACACTTGCATCAGGCGTATTGACCAATTCGTAACTATTATTATACAATTCTGCGACCATTTGAATGGGTTCATTTTCATTAAACACATTCTTTTCTAAACTAATGCGAAATTTGCGTTTATCCTCTTTGATACTTAAATATTGAATGGTTTTGGACACAATCCCATTGAAAATGTTGTGATTTTGGTGTTGTAAATGGTCAAATAATCGCCATTTCCAAATGCCTTCTGCACATAAAACGCCTGTTTTCATGCCTTGCACTTCGCCTAATGTCAATAATGGATATTTCGTATCAATTTTTCCAATGCGCTGATATAACAACGTTTGACCATTGCCCGCTTCTTTGAAATCGCCAAACGGCGCGGTCAATGGATTGAATTGAACCGCTTCTTTAAACGCATTGTCCAACGTAAACAAATTAAAATTTGGATTTAAAATGCCTTGGACATCATTTGTTTGTCTGCCATCTGTGTTAAACACAATCATATTTTGCAAGGTATTTAACTTACGCGTATCAGATTGTGTTCCAACAATATACAAACGGGGTGTTCGCTTCGTATTGAGTGCGGCTAACGCGGTTTCTGCGGCTGCCCCTGTCATACTCGGAATTTGGTGTAAAATGGCAAAATCAAAATCCGATACATTGATTTTTAAATCATTTAAATACGCCGTTGTCACCGTGTAATTCTTGTTATCTT
>JBDLWG010000368.1:0-11012 GCA_039804385.1 Bacteroidota bacterium | reverse complement strand
GTTTGACTTGGTTTTCCATCTCAGCCTTTATTCATATATATTACCTGCACGCTCACCTAAAAATTGGGATGATTTTTTAGATATTAATCAAGATTTTAATTTACATTACGTTGGTTTAACAAGAGCAAAAGAATGTTGTGTGCTACTTCACAGTTCTATTAGAACTAATGCGTCTGGAAAACAAATTTCCGCTTATCCATCGGAATTTTTAAAAGACAACCTATTCGAGGGACTTGCGGAACTAAAAAAATATCGCATAAAATTGCCCTAATTATAGCTATACAAAAAACAACGCGCCCAAGTTTGATGTCAATATTGAAAATAGTATTAGCATAGTAGCTGGGAAATTTATTTTTCGCTAAATAATTCATTATCAATTATTTAGCGGAAAATGAATTTCCCGACTACTAATTTTCAATGTCGTTATCAAAATCTTTTTGCCAATAATTGACCAAATTGCGTTATCTTTGGCAAGTTAATCCATCCTTTTCATTAAAACTAAAACCATTTATCTTCATGGATTTTACAGACTTAAAAGATTTGAATTTGCACGATACAGTGTCATACAACAGCATCTTTGCAACGCTTATTTGGAAAAGCCAGTGAGAATTGCCTGCGGGTTTCATACATGGCATTCCCGTTTTGTATATTTATTCGGACAGAGATAATTCGTATCCAAGAATCGAACCTCGACCTACATCGTATTACTATCTATTGCAATTTGTCAAAGAAACTCAAGCATATGAGTTAATGATGAAGGGGGCAATTTATGAGGAAGTCGTCAAAAAAGGGCGCGAATTACAAGATGCTTACCGAATCCAACATTTTGAAGAAACGCCTTCTGGGTTTTGGCGGTTGCGCGAGTAAACAAAATTGCGCCCATTTTCAAAATGGACGCAATTTTAATTGCACAAAGCGATACCCGAATTTTACGAATTTGCATTTCAGATTTGCTCCTTTGCGAATTGGTGCTTACATTTGTTCAAAATTTGCTTTTAAAACAAATATTTTTAAATAAAATATAAATTTTTAAAACAATGCGTTATTTTAACACCTCTGGGCCCAACATTATTGAACAACATTACACCTTGATTCGCACCGATTTAATCAAAGAAGGGATGCACAAGGTGCGTAATGACCGTTATTTCACGATTTGGGCTCCGCGTCAGACAGGCAAGAGTACCTACTTTACTCAATTAGCGACGGAATTGACGAAAGCAGGTTACAAAGTGGCTCATGTCAATTTTGAAAATTACAAAGAAGCGACTTTAACGACTTTTTTGCTGGATCTTCATATCCAATTCAAAACGTTTTGGGATTTAGATTTTTACAATCTGGATTTACAAGCGACGTTTCTCAAAATTGCAAGTCTTCAAGACCCAAAATTAGTGTTGATTGTGGATGAAGTAGAAGGTATCAATGCTGAATTTTTCGGACAATTCTTGCATTCGATTCGCAAAGTCTATCATTCTCGACAATCACATGCTTTAAAATCGGTGATTTTAGTGGGCGTAAGCAACATTGTTGGAGTCGTTCAAGACAATGCAAGCCCCTTTAATATTACAGATAATTTAAATATTCCTTATTTTACCAATGAGGAAACATTCGCATTATTGGGACAGCATGAAATCGAAACAGGTCAGTTATTCGCGCCCGAAGTCAAGGCTAAAATTATTGAAATCACCGCTAATCAACCTGGTTTAGTGAATGGTTTTGCAGCACAATTAGTTAAGCATCAACCTGATACGCCTGTTATAGGTGAGAAAGATTATGCGATAGTCGAAGATATTTACTTAAAGCGCGGTATTGATAAAAATATTTCAAATATCATTAATAAAGGTAATAAGCACCGCACTTTTGTGGAACGATTGTTATTTACGGAAGAAAAAGTGCCATTTCAAATCTATAAAGAACATATTAAAGATTTGTTTGTAAATGGAATTATCATTGCCGATGAAGCAGGTTTTGTAGCCTTTCGAGTGCCCTTATACAAAAAATGTTTGCATGATGCGTTTTATCCGTATTTGAATGGGGAGCAAAATCGAATTCAAAAAAATATTGATATTGATGAATATTTTACGGAAACAGGCACTTTGAAAATGCCTAAAGTCATTGAAAAATATAAAGAATATGCCCAAATGCGCGGTTTTCGATTCTTTTTAGACCGCGATGACAAAGGGAAAGTGGTTTCGATTCGAGAAGCGGCTTTGATGTATAGTTTTGAAACGTATGTGAGTGCCTTTCTCGGCGTTGTGGGCGGTTCGTCGTACATTGAACCGCATATTAATCTTGGGGTCGCCGATATTACGATTGATATTAATGGACAAAAGGCTGTGATTGAAGTCAAAGTATATCATAATATTACGCAATTTAAAAATGGTAAAAATCAAACCGCCTATTATGCGACTCGAATGGGGTTGACCGAAGCCACTTATTTGGTTTTTGTGGATTCCGAAGTGACGCATCGGCTGGTTCTTGAAAATGTAGATTTGATACTGGGTGTTACGGTCACAACTTATCTCATCCCTTACGATTTGAAAACCGATTTCAAAAAGAAAAAAGGGCAGTAAGTAATGGATTCCGAAATTTATTGAAGTTTCATTCAACTAAAACAATCAAAATGAAAAAAATAAAAGTTCCGTGGTTCACTTTATGGAAGTGTACGACCGCATTTACGTTTTCAATCTTATGGTGTTGTTGCGCGGTCAAACCTGAAAAGGGTGCCGTCACTAATAACAAAAAATGGAAATTAGTCTGGAGCGATGAGTTTAATAAGGTCGGTTTGCCCGATACGACCAAATGGGGTTACGATGTGGGCGGTAACGGCTGGGGCAATAACGAATGGCAATATTATACAGACGGCGATTCCAATAATGTTTTTGTCAAAAATGGCATTCTTTCGATAACCGCCCGTAAAGAAAAAAAACACGGCAAAGATTATTCTTCAGCGCGGATGGTCACGCGCGGAAAAGCGGATTTTACGTATGGACGCATCGAAATTCGAGCAAAATTGCCCAAAGGTCGCGGCACTTGGCCCGCAGGTTGGATGTTGGGTAGCAATTTAAAAGAAGTCGGCTGGCCCCTCTGTGGCGAAATTGACATTTTGGAACACGTTGGTTTTGACCCTGATACAGTGGTGGGCAGCGTCCACACGGTCACGTACAACCACATTAAAGGGACACAAAAATCGAAAAAGTTGTTTATCAAAAATCCTTATACCGAATTTCATACGTATGCCATCGAATGGACGGCGGAGCAAATGGTTTTTTTCTTGGACGATAATGCTTACTTAACCGTTCAAAATGAGCATAAAACCGATAACGAATGGCCTTTCAACAAGCCTCAATATCTATTGTTGAATCTGGCAATCGGTGGTAATTGGGGTGGCGAGAAAGGAGTGGATGAAACGATTTTCCCTCTGTGCATGGAAGTGGATTATGTACGGGTTTTTCAGTAAAAATAAAATGGGGGACTTTACGTAAGTCCCCCATTTTTAAAAAATTAATAAAAACTTAATACCCAAAAATTTGCATTACTGAAATCGCTGTCTATCTTTGCGCCGCAAATTTTAAAATAAAGAACGTTCTATCTTACAAACAAAATCTATTGTATGCAAAATTTTATCATAAAACAAAATTATAATTTGGGCTTTGGGTTCCTCCCGAAACGCATTTGCTGACTTCGGCAAATGCGTTTTGCTTTTACGCAATCCACTTTTTGAATGTCTATTATCACTTAATCTGTTTTACTCAACATTTTCTGTAAAATGAAACCTAATTATTTAGTTCGATTCAGCAGTTTGCTTATCGCTCTGTTGACAAGTATCGTTCTTAGTGCGCAAGTTACGACGGCGACTTTGACAGGACGCGTTGCCGATGCGAAAGGCGGCGGCATGCCAGGTGCGAAAGTGATTGCGGTGCATGTGCCTTCGGGTACGCAATACGCGACGATGACCAATGATGATGGTTGGTATATTGTCCCGAATGCGCGGGTTGGCGGGCCGTATCGCGTTACGGTTTCGTCTGTTGGCTCGAAAGAGACTCAAATGGAGGATATTTACCTCAATTTGGGTCAAAAAACGCCTGTGGATGTCACATTGACGGATGGAACGGTCGAATTGACGGGTGTGGAAATCTCTGCAAACGCCAATACCCCCATCAATAACAAACGTACAGGCGCAACTTCCAACATTTCTAACGAACAATTGCGCACTTTGCCCACGATTAGTCGTTCTGCGGCGGATTACACGCGATTGACTCCTTCTTCGGATGGCAATTCGTTTGGTGGTCGGAATGATCAATTTAACAATTTTTCATTGGATGGCAGTATTTTCAACAATCCGTTTGGTTTAGATGCCGCAACTCCTGGCGGTCAATCCGATGCACAACCCGTTTCTTTGGACGCGATTGAGCAAATTCAAGTGGCACTTGCGCCTTATGAGGTGACGCAATCGGGTTTTACAGGGGCGGCAGTCAATGCGGTGACCAAATCTGGGACGAATCAGTTGAAAGGAACGGCTTTTGGCTTCTTCCGCAACCAAGATATGACAGGCGGTTCTGTCAATGGACAAAAATTTACGCGGGCAGATTTGTCGCAAACCCAAGCGGGTTTTAGTCTTGGCGGCGCGATTATTCAAAATAAATTGTTCTTTTTTACAAACCTTGAAGTGGAACGGCGGAGTGATTTGGGTTCTACCTTCAAAGCCTTTCGCGGGACGACAGGCGAAGGTATTTCTCGGGTTGCGGCAAGCGATTTGGATGCTGTTTCGACGGCTTTGAAAAACAAATTTGGTTATGAAACAGGTGTTTATGAAGGTTACACCCACAAAACGGCGAATACCAAAGGGATTGCTAAATTGGATTGGAATATTAGTGATAATCATAAATTCACTGCAACCTACAACTTTTTGGATGCGTCCAAAGATAAACCTGCGCATCCTGCGGCAATTGGTCGTAGAGGACCCGATTTTACAACTTTGCAATTTTATAATGCTGGTTATCGGATTAATAACAAATTAAATTCGGTCATTGCCGAATTGAAATCCATTTTTGGCAACCAGTTTTCTAATAAATTACAATTGGGTTATACCAAATTTACGGATACACGAGACCCTTTTTCAGCTGCTTTTCCAGTGGTCAGCATTCAGAAAGAGGGCAGTCGTTACATTGTGGGCGGACATGAACCTTTTTCGATTTATAATAATTTGAATCAAAGGGTTTTACAATTTACAAATAATTTTAGTATGTATTTGAAAAATCATACCTTGACCGCAGGGGTTTCGTATGAGAAATTTGAATTTGATAATGCGTTCAACCTCAATGCGTATGGCGGCACTTTTGGCGATTTCCCTTCCGTTCAAGCGTTTTTAGATACCGTTGCGCGTAGCACTGCGTATGCCGCCGAAGTAACCGCAGCGCGTACCAAAGCCCAAAATAATAAAGTCAATGATTGGAATTGGTCTTATACGAACTTAGGGCAAGTTGCTGTTTACTTGCAAGATGAGTGGCAAGCTGCTAAAAACTTGACCATAACAGCAGGTTTACGCATGGATAAACCGATGTATTTCAATACAATAGATAAAATTCGGGAAAAATTGGCGAAAGAATGTTGTTATGACCCGACGATTCAATATTACAATGAAAGCGGCACTCCTGTCAAATTGGATCATACGGTTTTACCTTCTACGGCACCTTTATTTTCGCCGCGAGTTGGTTTCAATTATGATGTAAAGGGCGATAGGTCGATGCAAGTTCGGGGTGGAACGGGCTTATTTACAGGTCGTTTTCCATTTGTATGGATTAGCAATCAAGTGGCGAATCCCAATTTTTTCTTTTATTGCATCACAAGTCCTGATTTCCAATACCCACAAGTTTGGCGTTCCAATCTGGGTTATGACATGAAATTGCCTGATAATTGGTTCGTTTCAGCCGATTTGATTTACACAAAAGACCTTAATGGCATGATGGTGCGCAATTATGGTTTGAAATTGCCAAGTGCGACCTTGAATGCGCCAGGCGATACGCGCAAAATTTACGGTGCAGGAGACCGCGCAACCGTTTTCGGTGGTGCGACGAATGCGTATGTTTTCACGAATACGAATGTAGGTGGTGCGACGAATTTTACTTTAGAATTGAAAAAGAATTGGAAAAATGGTATGTATATGCAATTTGGTTACAATTATGGCTTGTCTTATGACGCAAGTTCGATTGAAGCAGAGATTTCATCAGACGCTTATGACCGTAATCCTGCGTATGGACATGTGAATGAAGCGGTTGCGGCTCCGTCTGTTTATGGCAATTTGCATCGTTTGATTGGTGCGGGTTCTAAAAAATGGCAATATGGCAACATGGCAACGACCGTTTCTGCGTTTTTCCAATATGTAAAAGGCGGTCGTTTCAGTTACACGTATTCAGGCGATTTGAATAATGATGGTTCTGGTAATAATGACTTGATGTTTATTCCGACTGATGCACAAGTTGACCAAATGAAATTTGGTGGCGATGCAGCAGCGCAATCGGCTCAAAAAGCAGCGTTCAAAACTTATATTGCACAAGATGATTATTTGAATGCGAATCGTGGGCAAGTGGTTGAGAAATATGGCTTATTGAGTCCTTGGTACAACAATTGGGATTTGCGCGTTTTGCAAGATTTCTCCTTCAAAGTGTCTGAAACGAAGTCGAATGCCCTTCAATTGAGTTTAGATTTGTTGAATGCAGGCAATTTGTTGAGTTCCAAATGGGGCGTTCGCCGTTTGCCGACCAACACACAACCGATTGGCGTGAATGTGGGCGCGGGCAATGTGCCGACTTATAGTTTTGATACGGCTTTGAAAAATACCTTTACACCTGATTATGGTTTGTTGTCTCGGTGGCAATTGCAATTAGGCGTTCGGTATCTTTTTAATTAATCCAAGTGGCTACCTACCGTCTGAATTCGGATTCTTTAGGCTGATTTTTTTTGAAAAAATGAATTGGTTTGCAATTGAAACGGGAAGCGGTGAAAAAACGTGCGGCAAGTTGCAACTTGCCGCACGTTTGCTTGAATGTTGGTTTTTTATTTAAATTTTTAAATATTTGTTTTAAATAAATTTACAAAAAGTTTTATAATTACTTGTTTGGCATTCCTAAATGCCCTATTTTTGTCCCGTCAACCATTTTTAACGAACCTTTCCGTCTTGCGTGAAATAGCATCCGCACATTCTTAGCGATTGTTATGTTTATGTATTACGATATAATTAATCCATAATACTATGAATTACATCTATTTAAAAATTCGATTACCACCTTTTCTTTTTGAATGGACTACGGAAACCTATCGCAAACGATTTTTAGCCATTACGCACCGTTACGGATTGAGTTTGGGCATGTTCGTCGTTTGGTATGCGGCAGTGATGACGGGGACCGTTACGGGGATGCGCACAGGCAATGATACTTCGACGGTTTTATTGCCGACGAGCGAATTTGCTGCAAATCGACCGCCCGGAACGATTTCTACCATCATTTTGAACGACAATATACACATGTTGTTATGTCCAAAATGTTATGGGATGGAGCGATTGGTTTTTGTGCCGCCGAAACCTATTCCCTTGAAAATCAACAAATTAAAAACAAAATCACGACGACGTAACGGAAATGCTAAGGGAAAATTAAAACAAACACCGAGAAAGTTGCCAATTGTAACCATTACCATTTAGGAAAAGCGGTGGGACGGCGCGGGTTGATACGCTATCAGTTCGCGCCGAAATCGTTTTAAAACAAAAAAAACTCTGCTTGTTAGATGCAAGCAGAGTCCAATGAAAAACATAAAAATACCCCTATTTGTCGTTTTCTCTTTTGTATAAATTCACAATGAAATTTCTTAAAAGTCTTGTACGCTGATTCGGTCTAAATGTTCTCGAAATATCAATTGTTTTGTAATTTATAACAAATTTTTCTTATCTATTTTAAGTTGTTTTGATGGTTGATAGGTTGTTAATAATTTGTTAATTCTTTGATTAACATTTCAAATACAGTGCCAATTTCGGGTACAAACATGCTTTGTTTAAATCTTTAAAAAATACCTTTTTTACAAAAAGTATGACAGTCTAAATATACTTGACCTATACGTTTCGGAAACATTTAAGTTTCCGAAACGCTGCATTTAATGGATTTTAATCCATTTCCATTTCCATTGATTCGGCTGTTTCATCCATTTCTGGTTGCAGAAGGTTGGTCTTGGAGAAGTGATTAGACAAAAGCGTTAGGCTTTCAAACACAAAATCGGGCGTACAATCCGCCTCATAAATACTCAATTTGTCCTTGATTAAGACTGTTACCATGCCTAAACGTTGTCCAAATTCAATATCCGAAGCAGAATCGCCCACCATAATTGATTTTTTGAAATCAATGGATGGAAAATCGCGTTGCGCTTGCAAACCCATCCCTGTATTCGGTTTGCGATTCGGCGGATTCATGGAGGCAAGGTCTGGACAATGATAAATTTTATCAATGCGTCCATCCATCAAATCGACGGTCTTGCGCAAGAGGCGGTGCAACTCGCTCAATTCCTTTTCGGTCATCAAACCTTTGCCGATACCTTGTTGATTTGTGACAACGATGACTTTCCCAAAAATATCGGAAAGTGCTACAATGGCTTGCGGTGTGCGCGGAAAAAAAGAAAAATCACTCCATTTGCGGACGTAATCGCCTTCAATGCGTTCATTGATAACGCCGTCACGGTCGAGGAAAAGCGTCCAAGACGCATCAACGATTGGAAGTTGTTGTAAATTCATGGGCGAATCCGTTACATTTTTAGTCTTAGTTGCCATAGTGGTTGATTCAGAAATAAAATTCATGAGTTTTAAAATATGATTTTTAGATACAAATTTTGGATTATAATCTTGATTTCCAAATGGTGTAGATTCAAGATGAATTTATTATAAAAAAACTTTTTTTATATATTTTGAAATTTCGCGTCACAAACCCGTCATCCTTCCGTATAAGAAAAAGCAAGTATGTTTTTACTATTGCCGTTGTACAGTAATTAGGTGGTGGTAGCAGCCGATTTCAACACCGTTTCAATGCAATTTCAACCTAATTTCAACGCAATTTCAACGCAATTTCAACGCAATAACAACTATTTTAAATACGCAAAAATGATTTTTAAATAAGCAGACAAACTGTCTTTTCAAAAGATTCCTCAAATTTCTTATTATTTTTTTTAAAATCAATGGGTTTTGTTACATTTTTTAATTTCGTATTTTTGAAACCCATGATATAATCGCAAAAACAAGGTAAATCAAATACAAAAATTTTAATTTTTATGGTCTCAGTTGTTTTCCCGTTTTATCCATTTTTTAGTTCAAAAAAGGCAAAAGTAGGTCGGTTTACGCAATCTTTGATAGAATGTTGCGTGTGCAGTGTGTTTTGGAGTGTCGTACTGTTTTTGCAATTTTTTTTCACTTGGGGTTTTTAGTCCGCAAATAAACACAATTCGCCTGTACGGGCTTTGGCAGAATGATTTTAAAGACAGAAAAATTTTTTTGATTTTTTTTTGATTTAAGGCGGCACAATCAAAAATAGGCCGCCTTAAAATCAGATTATTTTAAAAAATGGTTTAAAAATAAAATCGTTCCACCAAAGTCCGTCAGGCAACTTTTTGAAAGATTTCTGTGTAACGCAATGTCACAAAATGACTTTTTATAGATGCACGACACCGCTTATTTATTTGATTTTTGCATCAAGTAAGGCGAAAGCCTCCAACACAAAATCGTTTAACACAAAAATTGATAAATAATTGATTCTTAAAATTTTATAGCGTTTAACCAAAACAAATTTCCCATTTTTTTTACTTCCCCCGTATTCTATTGAGTTGTTAAAATTATAATTTATAAAAATTTAATTTTCAATCTTACTACCCAAGTGGCATCCCTTCGGGATTGAAAATCAGATTTTTATAAATTATAATTTTAACAACTCAATAGAATAGTTCCAATAAGGTTCTTTTTAAACCATTTAAAAATAAATTCAAAAACTCTTTTTTATGAAGGAATTTAACATCCGGAAACTGCTTCCGATGTTGACCGCAATCGGTATGGCTACCGCTTTGTCGGCGCAAAACGGGCAGTTTGATGTTCGATTTAGCGTTAAAAGCGCGGATTGTCCGAGTAATAAGGTCACGATTCAAGTGCAAGTCAAAGCGCATGATGCCGCGCACACGTTCAAAATGGGGGATGCGAACTATCGTTTCGATTATGACCCCCGCCAAATTGCCAATCCAAGCATTGTCAGTCAAGAAAATTTCTCGAATCGCGCCCCCTCAAGCGATATGAACTACGCTCCCCAAAACTTAAATGGTAGTTCTGCGGGACCTACGATTGGTACAGTATCGCTCAACACGATATACACGGGGTCAGCAGAGGGCGCAAAAGAGGTGGGTACGAACTGGATGACGATTTCGTGCATCCGTTTTGACATCATTAATGCCGCTGCTTGTTTTAACTTGACCTGGCATGATGACCAAACGTTTCCTGTTACGGGGATGAATGAGGTGGCTCCAAGACCAGGCGCGTCCTTTGATTATGATTTGTACATTGTGGCAGCAGGTGGTTATTTTGGTAACGTAAATGCTTGTATTCCAAACATTTGTACGCCAATGGTAGCTATCAATGACATCAATACGACGCTTAAAAACACGCCTGTCGGTGGCAATCTTTTGACAAATGACATCAGCCCAAGCGCGATGACGGCAACCACTACACCGATTCTTGCGCCTGTGAATGGTACGATTGTCATCAATGCCAATGGTACGTATGTTTATACGCCGAATACGGGTTTTGTGGGTGAAGACAGCGTGAAATACCGCGTTTGCAATCTACAAAACATTTGCGACACGGCTGTATTGAAAATCAATGTTTTAAACAATCCGCCGAATGGGTCGGGCAATGATGCACCGATTGCCAATGATGATGTGGTCACGACAATGCAAGGCGTAACGGTCACGGGCAATGTCAAAACCAATGACATGGATCCAGA
>JBDLWG010000367.1:0-22302 GCA_039804385.1 Bacteroidota bacterium | reverse complement strand
TTTCAAGATTTCAGTTACTTTTTGTCTGAAAATCATTGAATCTTGTGGAGGTGTGGGTGAATTGGCGAACAACAAACCCGTGTTTTGTAGCGTCGGCATACAAAACAACATTATCAAAGTCGTTTGTAACAACTTCTCAAAGCAGAGCGCGGGCGATGTGTTTCTCATATTAGGTAAAAAAACAATGGTTTTAGTATCGGACATAAAAAAACCTGCAATACTTATGCCGTAAAGCAGGTTTTTGTGGGATTCGTAGAATAGATTAATACTTAATTGCCGCCTTTGCGTTTGTCATCGCATCCGGGCTCGCCTCCTTTAATTTGGAGTTGAGCATTTGCAGACAATTTTTCTTTTTCTTTCAAATCCGCTTGAATTTCCCGAATTGTTTTTTTCATTTTAGATTCAGTTTAACGATTAAACAAAATGAATACAATATACCAAAAGGTGTAAACTGCTGATAATTTAATCACTATCCGCCACCACCTGTGCTACCACCTGTGCTACCACCTGTGCTACCACCTGTGCTACCACCTGTGTTTGTGCTGCTGGTATTGTTAAAATTGCCACCAAAGTTTGAAGACGTATTTGAACGACCAACATCTTTGCGTTTATCGTCTTCACCGTCACCCCCGCGAAGGCGCAACAAATCGTGTTCCGATAAGATTTCTTTTGAAAAGAGTCGATTCCGAAACTCTTGAATTGTTTTTTTCATTTTAAATCAGTTTGTGGATAAAAATAATATATAAGATTTTGAAAAATAATTGTTTACACTGAAACAGATTGATGCTAAACCCCTATCCACCTGATCCTGTAAGGGGTGGTGGTGGTGGTGGCAAGATTGGCACTATAATTAGCAGGTCTTTGCGTTTGTCTTCTTCGCCGTCCCCGCCGCGTAATCGGCACATATCTTTTTCAGATAACATTTCTTTGGAAAAGAGTTTTTTACGGAATTCTTGAATGGTCATCATTTGTGTAGTTTCCTTAGTAATTGTTAAAAATGGAACTGAATGTTTTCAAAAGGTATTTTTTACCTTTATTGTGACTCAAAGGTGCAAGATTTAAAAGCGAGAAGGAATCGTCTTTTTGGATTTTTTTGACAGGGCAACTTGAAAATATTACAATTTTAGCGTTGCATAAAGCAATGTTTTTGATGTTAAAATCATTTTTTTTTTGATAAAATCAATGATTTTTGTGTTTGCATTGCGGTTTATTTTTGCAACAGGCTATTTGCATTTTAGAAACTGCTGCTTTTACGAATGGGGGCTGTTTTTGTTGCAATTCTAAAATTTTGCGGCAATAAATTTGCCAATTTCTAAGGTAATAGAACGTTTGGAGGGTTTCAAACCCTCCAAACGTTGTTGTCGATTCTTTAAATCCTCATTCAAACCGCACCACCACAAGTTACCATTATCGCATTAGCGTAATATCGCCTGTATATAAAATTTCTTCGCCATCCACAAAAAGGATTTTGGCAAAAAAAGCAAAAACACCAGGGTCTAATACTTGCCCATTAAATTGTCCATTCCAACCCAATGTCATTATATCCAAAGGTATATTTTGCGTTTGAAAAACCAAACCGCCCCATCGATTGAAGATTTTAAACTCGGTAATCTTCACTGCCGAAGGATTGCCATAGGCTGAAAACCAATCATTGACCCCATCATTATTGGGCGAAAAGACATTGGGAAAATAAATGGGGCGATTTTTCACGATTTTGACTAATAATTCATCAAAACCCGTACAACCTGCGGTATCGCGCACCGTCACCCGATACGCGGTGTTGACAATCGGCGAAACCACTGTATTTTGACAAGTCGGGCATCGAATGCTCGAATCTTGGGGAATCCAAATATATTGATAATTGCGATTCGAGGGTACGACAACAGCTCGTAATTGGGCTGAAAACCCTAAATCAAGGGTCAAATCGGGTCCAACATTGACTTGTACTTGGGCAGGTTCTGGTACAAGCATCGGTATCGTTTTTTTACAACCCGTTGAATCTCTGACGGTTACGTTGTAAGTCCGTGCAGGAATATTGAGAAAATTGGTATCCACTTGATAATGAACGCCATCAATACTGTATCGAAATGGGGGCGTTCCACCTGTTGCTCGCGCTGCTAATTGTCCTGTTGAATCGCCAAAACATCGATTCATCCGCACCCGCACAGGACTCAATAAAATATCAGGTGGTTCCACAATGCTCACCGCCCGCGTCGATTCGCAACCAAATTGGTCAATCACGGTCACGCGATACGTGCCAACTGCCAAATTTTTAGCTTCGGAGGTAATCGCTCCTGTACTCCAATTGTACCGATAGGTGGAAATGCCATTGAGCAAAATCGGAGTACCGCCTGCGCCATAGGCTGTTGCATGTCCATCCGTTCTTCCAAAACAGGATATATTAAACGTGTCAATCGCCACTTCCACACGCGGTGGTTGCGTGACTTCGAGGGTGAAATTGCCTTTACACTCGTTGCTATCGACGATGCGCACTTGATACGTCCCCGCACCCAAATCACCTTTGGAACTGTTGTATATCAACCCGCGCCCATCAAACCAATCGTATTTAAAGGGTTGAACCCCATTTCCGGGATATAATTGTATCAAACCATTATTATCGCCAAAACAACGGGTTGCCGTCACACGGGATTGCGAAGTGTCCAAACGGATGTCCAATTCGGTCAAAACGAACCGAACCGTATCAAAATAACGGCGCGAAGCATCCGTTACCACCAAATTATAATTGCCTCTCGGCACCGAACCCAACGAATCGCGCCCTGCCACAAACGGCGCACCATTCCAACTATATACGATTGGCGCACGTCCGCAAGCATTGACTTTGGCACGCACCATCCCATCCGAACCCAATCGACAAGTCGGTTGTCGCGTAGCGGTATCATAACTAAATCCTTTGACAAAAATGGAATCTAACACAGTGGTTACGACACAACCGCGATTACTGGTTACCGTTAAGGAAATGGTTTTCCAACCCGGCGTTTTGTAATAAACATTGAAAGGTCCGACTCCGCGTGCTGTATCCAAAGAGGCTTCTTTGCCAAAACTCCAAAATCGTTGGGTGATGCTGCCCAATGCAAAAGTCGAAGCGTCTGAAATAGCCATATCTTCACCCAAACATAGTTTTTTATCGGGTTTATTGATGCGAATTTTGGGTTCAGGTCCGACAAAAGAGCCTGTACCGCCAAATTCGATATTGAAACCATTTTTTCCATCAAAATTATTAATTGCTAATGCATAACTTTTACCAGCTACCATATCTAACGCTCGTAGAAAATTGTCATGCGGAATACTATTCTTGCAAGCACTCGGTTCGGACACATCTTGTGCGGTCAAATTCAAACCTGTAGCACCACTACACCTCAGTGCAGCAGGGCTTGTTGTAGAACCAGTTGCATCTTGAGGACCAGCAGCCATACAGCGCAATAAAATCTTATTCGTACAATTATCAATGCCATTCGGTAATTCATATACTGCAAAATCTATATCGTCTGTAATTCCAATTGGATTTAAGGCAAAAGTTAAGGTACCTGTGTTCAAACAGGTCCATTTGAACCAAGTAACCGCTGTCTCCACACTTCCATTTCCAGAAGGAGTAATTCCGTCGGTAAAAAAACAAGTTGCATCTTGCATTTCTTGGTTATTAACGCCCCCTCCATCTAAGCTTTCTATCGTAAAAGGGGATTTATCACATAAAAGTGCGGCAGTAGGGCAGTCACCTGATGTAAGAGCAGGTGGGTTGTAATTAGAAATACAAAGTCGAAACGTACCATTATCTAAATTTCCACTTTGAATTCGTAGGTAATAGGTTTCTCCAACAATCAAACCGCCTCTAATAAATTTTGCATTGCCATTCGGTGCAGATGCACAACGCAATTCACTAAACGAGTTGCATACGCCCGCATATAAAACGACTTCTGGACGAAATAACGTAAAGGGTGAATCTGTACCTCTGCCCAGTACTGTAACACTTACTTCGGATGCAATCGCAGTGAATTTGTACCATAAATCCCTGCCTGGTCCCGCAAAACAAAAAGGTTGAGGAAAGGTAGAAGGGGTTGCACCATTATTATTAAAGTCACCGCACCAACTCGCTTGACGGGGTATTTCAATCGCGTCATCACAATTATCATTACTGGGTTGCGCGAATGCCAGATTAGAAGTCAATAAACTATTCAAAAATAAGAAAAGGCGAATCGTCCAATATAAGGGTTGCTTTGTTTGCATGAGTAAGATTTTTTTAATTTAAACACTAAACGATATTTGCAAAAGTAAAATTACAGCAAATCAGCCAATTCGTTGCGAAAAAGTGATGTAATTCCAATAATGTCTAAAAAAAGGCATTTTGGGCAACGCAAGAGTCCTTCTGGAATTGAAATTCAACCAAATACAAGTGTTTGGTATGCCTGTCGCAGTCGACTTTGGTAAGGTTGCTCGAATTTTGAAATAAAAAAAGCCTCAAAATGCTCAAAGCAAGCCCGATAAACAGCTGAAAATGGATATTTTTCAATACCATCCATCATATTGAGCAATAAATTGGCTAATAATTGATTCAAAACAGTTACATCTTCAATAATTTCATATGTTTTAAGAATGTTTCTAAAACGTTCTACAATAATCTGTCTATCTTGAATCAAAATAGGTCGTTTTTTAAAATCGCTCAAGGCACAACATTCGATAAAATATTGTCCACGTAACGTTTTAGGGCAAACCGTACCATTTTCTTCAAAAAGTAAGTGATCATTCGGTTCATCCAAAACAGGATGCAACATTTTGGCTTGCTCGCTTGCAAAAATAGTTGCACGGATATGGGTTTGCACTGCAAAATCTGCCCAATCCCTATAAATTGGTAAAACTGCTTTTGTACCTTCTATTTCAAACAAATCGCTTTTCATGCCATTACAATTTTGACAAGCTATCAGAAGATTAGACCAACTTACGCCTAACCAAAAATAAGTTGTCTCACTTTTGGGTCGAAAATGCTCAATCGCATCATATTGACTCACTCGGCTTTCACAATAAGCGCAACAATGGTTAAAAATAACTAATAAGGTCTCTTTTACGCCTACACGATTGTAATAATTGGTTTCTACTTTTTCTTTTTTAACAACAATTGTTTCAAAAATAGCTAATTTCGCTAAATGCTTGACTGATAGATTTTTAGGTGGTTTATCGAAATAATCTATTATTTTTTTCATAGTAGCGGTTTTAGTTTAAGGTCGTTCATTTTTTTGCGGAGCAATACTAATTTTTCAGATGCGCCAACCTCTTTATAATCATTAAATGGAATCATCGTATCAGGGGTTGCACCTCTTGCGAAAACGGATTTAAAGTTAAAAATATCGGAAGTGAGTAGAGCATTCGCGCTCAGATGCTGTATATCAATGTCGTCATCCAACCGTTTTACCGTAATCCCATCCGTTTTATTTCGATAGACGGTCAACACAAGCGCGTTTTCTGCGTTTACGCCTAAAAGCGGGATAGGACTATGGGTTGCCACTATAAATTGTACCATTGGAAACGCGGCAGATAATAAATTCGGCAATTCATACTGATATTTGGGGTGCAAATGAGCGTCAAATTCATCTATCAAAACAATTCCTTTTAAATTTTCTAACAGATTATCAGGATGTTCCGAAAATCGCTTCGCCATATCACCTATCATGGTCAAAATACTTCGATAACCCGCCGCCAATTCGGATAAAAAAACAGGTGGGTAAAGCTCCCCTTGTTCATTTTTTTCATAATATCGAATCCGCCTTACTTTGTTCACGACCTCACTTTTAAGGTCGGCAAGATTCGGAATGATTTTAAAAAAAATAGATTTTAATTGATTAAAGGTATTCAAATCATCTCTTTCTGCATCTATCAACACGCGTTCAATATTGATTAACATGCCATCATCATTAAACAATGAATATGTTTTTTTGCTGAATTTGCTTTGTGCAAACGCAACAGGGTCTATAGGACTCACTCGAAAGCGTGCTGCACCATAAGTAGCCATTTGAAAATCAGGATTCACCGTATTCCTGGACGTAACTTCGCAAGCAAAAGGCTTATTCCAACAATTGCCTTGTACTTGAATTTTACTTTGTCTGGGCATCCAATCAATCGCTTCCTCATCTCCAACCAATCCTTTGGCAATCGCTTTTAAAATCGAAGTTTTGCCAAAACCATTTTCTCCTGTTAGAAAAAGCCATTGTTTATGCTTAGGCAAATTTTCAATGACCAAATGTTTAATACCTTGATAATCAATGATTTCCAAGTCAGATAATGCAAATGGTAAATCATCTACTCTTTTTTTTGATATTGTCATAAGCTCCTTTTTGAAGCAAAATTAATGAAATATAACTTTATTGAAATGATTTTTATTTTCTGCCTTTCGGAAAGGTAAGTACTTAGATTGAAATAACCGACAGCAACGTTTGGAGGGTTTGAAACCCTCCAAACGTTATACTACCTTGAAAATCAACCTTTTAGCTGGGATAATTTTCTATGGATTCTTTGATTGCAACTTGAGTTATAATATTATCTTTTAAACCGTTTGTGTGCTATATAATCTTCCACTGCATCCATAAATTGTTGCATAAAATCGACCGTGTTATTTTTCAAAATTTCCATATATTGAATCGAATGTCTTGTACTGCTATCTGCAAAAGATAGTTCACCATGAGCTAATTGATTTCGTTTATTTTTAATAACAGTAAGATTTGGACAACTCTTATCAAAATTAATTTTATAATTTTTGGCAATTTTCACGACTTCTTTATCATCTAAATTACCCGAAAATTGACTTGCTGTTAATTTTTCACCTTCTTCGAGAGATAACTCAATACATTTTGTTGATATTAAAATATCAATCATCCAATGTAACTGCCCAGTATTGATATTATTCTGCTCATTTAAAACTTTATATTGATACTTTAACCAAACTTTTTGTACTTCTTCAATGAGTTGTTCATAATTACAACTTTCCTCACTAATTGTTTGGTGTAATGAGTTCAAACAATTCGACACTGTAGATTCCACCAAATTGTATAATAGTAACATCGCTGCAGATTTCAAAGTAAGTACCAATTTTACGTTAAAGGGTTCTTGTCGGTCTCCCTCTCTTGGAAAAGATAAGACAGCATCTTTTTTTTCAATATTTTCCAATAAATTGAAATAAAAATTAATTTCATCAACCCTTTTTACAAACTCTTTTTTGGTGATGATCACGATTTTAATAATTTATCTTTGATAAATGTAATTCTTTTTTCGCAGCTATCTAACGCGTAAACCACTTGCGCATTTCCTTCCCAAGTTTTGTTAAAATCGGGAGAACGAAGGATTTCTACGATAAAATCGTTCGGAACATTTAAAGAAGGTTGTTCCTTTAATGCGAAATGAGTTGCCACAGCTAAGGCTTCAAAAGCACCTCTTTTAGTTCTTTTTCGGTTGTTTTCTCGAAAACCAAACTCCGTATGTGCCTCTACAAATTGAAGTACTTTTAAAAAATCATCATGAGCCGCTTGTAGAAAAGTCTTTTTTAAGGACGGATTATCCTTAATGGCTTCATTTTTATCTTTGAGAAAAGTATCTAAGTAAATCTGAATCTCTTGTTTGGTTGTTTTTTTGCCATAACACTCTTTTAACGCAAAAAAGCGAAGGGCTAATTCAGCGCGTTCAGACCGTTTGATTTCCCAATTGCCCAGAGGCGTTAATTTCTCAAAAAGTTGACGAAGATTTTCCCATTGGGGATGTTTATCTTGAATGGATTGAGCATTCGCAATCGCAAAAATAAAATGAGTGAAATCGCCTCTCATATTTTTTCTCAATTGAATGGGACGCAATAATTCGCTTCCGCGATTAATCCGCTCAAACATATCTTGTTTATTATCTTCTGTTACCTCCTCTGAAAGCACAATCATTCTCAACGCAATCGCTAAAAATTTACCTTGACGACGGCGATCTAAATCTTTGAAATAGAATCCATTAAGTTTATCAATTTTTTCTAAATTATTTAAACAAAGTTCATTTTTTACAAACCGATATAAGGCTCTAATGCGTTGAGAACCATCTACAATTTCCCAAGCGGAACTTCTATTCTCTGCTACAAAAATCAATGGAATGGGCAGCCCTAACAGAATCGATTCTATTAATTTGGCTTGCTTTTCCTCACTCCAAGTAAATTCGCGTTGATATTCAGGTATAAATAAAATATTATAATGCTTATATTCAAATTTATCTCCGCGATATTCAGAGTATTCTAAGCCTTTTTCATATTTGTCAATCAAAATTTCTATCGTTAGCTCCCGAATATCATACCGAATATTATCACTTTTGTCATAAATTTGGGTTTCAGCCGCTTGGATATCCTCTTTTGTAACGACTTTAGGAATTGCTTTTGTAGCCATGAGTGCAATGGTTTTTTTAAGCCTATAAAATAATGAAACAACGTTATACTTAATTTTTACTTTTTTAGGCAAAAGTAAAAGGACTGCAAAGGTAGCGTTTTTATCTATAGCGAAATGCTTCACATTTTAAAAGCGTCTCAAAAAAGTGAAAAAATAGATTTTATACGGATGCATAACCAATTGGACAGAAATAAGCTATCAAAATGTAAATAATTGAAAATCAGCAAATTAACTTGCGTCAAGTTTCAAACTTGACGCAAGTTTGGTGCGTTTAATTGAGATCAGCTACTGACACCCATCAACTTCGGGAAAAAGTTCCAATTCAAAACGATTCCAATTGTTTTTTCAAGCGCAACGATTCATCGCGCCATTGCGCTGCAAGGATGAAATCCAATGTTTTAGCCGCTTCGCGCATCTTTTTTTCGACGGCTGAAAGTTGCTTTTTCAAATCCGCTTTACTCGTATAAGCTACTTCGGTTTCTGCTGCTATCGCATGAGCCGTCACTTCTTCCGCATCATATTTGCGTCCGCGAATGTCCAAAATTGAACTTTGAGCAATGATTTCCTCCCGAGAACGCGTCACGGTGCGCGGCGTAATCCCATGATTATCATTGTGTTGCATCTGAATCGACCTGCGCCGATTGGTTTCATCCATCGTTCTGCGCATGGAATCTGTGATTTTATCGGCGTAAAAAATCACCAAACCATTTACATTCCGCGCTGCTCGACCTGCGGTTTGCGTCAAGGAACGCTGATTGCGCAAAAAACCTTCTTTATCCGCATCCAAAATCGCCACTAACGAAACTTCTGGCAAATCCAAGCCTTCGCGCAACAAATTTACGCCGACCAATACATCAAATTCGCCCAATTGCAAATCGCGCAAAATCTCGGTTCGCTCCATCGTATCCACTTCGGAGTGAATATAACGCACTTTGATACTCAATTTTTGCAAATATTTGGTCAATTCTTCCGTCATGCGTTTGGTCAAAGTCGTGACTAAAACACGCTCATTCAACTCAATACGCTTTCTAATTTCTTCTAATAAATCATCAATTTGATTCAAACTCGGACGCACCACAATCGGCGGGTCGAGCAAACCTGTTGGACGCACCAATTGTTCCACAATCACGCCGCCTGTTTTTTCGAGTTCATAATCACTGGGCGTTGCACTGACGTAAATATGTTGTTGAATGATTTCTTCAAATTCGTCAAACCGCAAAGGGCGATTGTCCATCGCACTCGGCAGGCGGAATCCGTACCCAATCAACATTTGTTTGCGAGCGCGGTCGCCGCCCCACATACCGCGCAATTGCGGAATCGTAGCATGACTTTCATCAATAAACAACAAAAAATCGGATGGAAAGTAATCTAACAAACAAAATGGACGCGTTCCAGCTTCCCGCCCATCAAAAAAACGCGAATAATTTTCAACACCCGAACAATAGCCCAATTCTTTAATCATTTCCAAATCAAAATCCGTCCGTTCTTGGATCCGCGATGCTTCAATTTCTTTGCCTTCTCGTTTGAAATAGTTGACTTGTTCAAACAATTCGTCTTGAATATTGCTGATAATATCATGGATTTTGCCTTTCGGCGGGATGTAAAGATTCGCGGGGAAGATGGCAATCGCTTCCAACGTATCCGTTTTGCGCCCCGATTCAGGGTCAAAACCATACAGCGATTCAATTTCATCCCCAAAAAAAACGACTCGATAACCCGAATCTGCATAAGCTGGAAAAATATCCACTGTATCGCCCGTTACTCGAAATTGCCCGCGAGTGGGCGTTAATTCCGTTCGAGAATAGAGGCTTTCAACTAATTTATATAAAAAAGTATTACGCGTAATCGTTTGACCTATCCGCAAATGTACAATCCCGCTTTTATAATCTGTCGGATTGCCCATGCCATAAATGCACGAAACCGATGCTACTACAATAATATCTCGCCGCCCTGAAAGGATACTTGCTGTTGCGCGTAAGCGCAATTTATCAATTTCATCATTGATAAGCATATCTTTTTCGATATACGTATCGGTCATGGGCATATAGGCTTCAGGTTGATAAAAATCGTAATACGAAACAAAATATTCGACGGCATTATCAGGGAAAAATTGTCGAAATTCGGAATACAATTGTGCCGTCAATGTTTTGTTATGTGTCAAAATCAATGTGGGGCGATTCATTTGTGCAATGACATTCGCCATCGTAAACGTCTTGCCCGAACCCGTCACGCCCAATAAACATTGGGTCAATTCACCCTGTTCGATGCCTTCACAGAGTTGAAGAATGGCTTGTGGTTGGTCGCCTGTTGGCTTATAGTTGGAAGTTAATTTGAACATATTTTTATTAAAATTCATCTATAATTGCTTGAAAAACACCAATCAGTAGGTGGCAGATTGATATGGTTTTGAAATAAAATTTGTTTTTTAATTTTAAAACCAAATTTTGTTTTAACAGATTTGATAGAAAACGAAGAATAGCCTGCCATTGGTTTTGATTTTTTTGATAAAAAAAATAGATTTAAATCATTCAAAAAATAAGATTCACTTGAAATAGTCCACAAAATAAACAAAAAAAGAATAGTAATCCAAAAAAATTTTTAAGAAAATATATAGAAAGCTATATACGTTTTACAGAAAAAGGCTTATCTTTATACTCAAATTAAATTTTTATTATTTATCAACATTAAAAGTAATTGAAAATCAATGTCTTATCAATCGTTATATGATGCCGCACTGCAAGACCCGCAATCGTTTTGGGCGCAACAAGCCAATCAAATTGCTTGGTTTCACACACCGCCTACTACGTTGACGCGAGATGAAGAGGGTTTATATCGCTGGTTCAAAGGCGGCAAAATGAATACATGTTATTTAGCAGTCGATTATCACGTCGAACAAGGGCGTGGCAATCAAGTGGCGTTTATTTATGATTCGCCTGTTACAAATACCAAAAAACAATATACTTACAAGCAATTGCAACACGAAGTGGCTCGTTTTGCGGGTGTTTTGCACCGTTTGGAAGTCAAAAAAGGCGATAGAGTTTTAATTTATATGCCGATGATGCCCGAAGTGGCGTTTGCAATGTTGGCATGTGCGCGATTGGGCGCGGTGCATTCGGTGGTTTTTGGCGGTTTTGCGGCGAATGAATTGGCGATTCGGGTGGATGACGCGACTCCAAAAGTGATTTTGATGGCAAGCGGCGGCATCGAAATTGATAAAATCATTTCTTACAAACCCATTGTTGATAAAGCATTGACGCTTTCCAAACATCAACCCAATCATGTCGTCGTTTTGCAACGCCCTTTTGTCTTGGCGCAAATGCAGGAAGGGCGCGATTTAGATTGGAATACAATGCTTTACAAAATTAGAAAACATCCATGCGTTGAAGTGGATGCGACTGACCCATTATATATTCTCTACACGTCTGGCACAACTGGCAAACCCAAAGGCATTATCCGCGATAATGGTGGACATGCAGTGGCGTTGAAATTCAGTATGAAAAATATTTTTGGAGTGGATGCGGGCGATGTTTATTGGGCGGCGAGCGATGTGGGTTGGGTCGTTGGACATTCATATATTGTTTATGGGCCATTGATACAAGGTTGTACTTCAATTATTTATGAAGGAAAACCGATTCGGACACCTGATGCAGGTGCGTTTTGGCGCGTCCTTTCGGAATATAAAGTCAAAACGTTTTTCACTGCGCCGACAGCCATTCGCGCCATCAAAAAAGAAGATAGTGAAGGTTTATTATTGAAACAATACGACCTTTCGCATTTCCAATATCAATTTTTAGCGGGGGAACGGTGTGATGTAGCGACGTTGGAATGGTTGTCGAATTTGTTGCAACGCCCTGTGATTGACCATTGGTGGCAGACCGAATCGGGTTGGCCCATGTTGGCAAATATGGTGGGCGTTGAATTATTGCCTATCAAACCAGGTTCTGCGGGCAAGTGTGTACCGACGTATGATGTGCAGATTTTGGATGAAAATAATGAGGTGCTTGACGCAAATCAGGAAGGTGCTGTGGCGATAAAATTGCCCTTGCCACCAGGTGCTTTGCCGACTTTATGGAATGATACACAACGTTTTATAGATTCGTATTTAACCGCCTATCCGGGTTATTATTTTACAGGAGATGGTGGTTATAAAGATGAAGAAGGTTATGTATATATCACAGGACGTATTGATGATGTGATTAATGTGGCAGGGCATCGATTATCGACTGCGGCGATGGAAGAAGTCGTTGCAGGGCATCCTGCGGTCGCGGAATGTGCGGTGATTGGCATTGAGGAAGACTTGAAAGGGCAAGTGCCTGTGGGTTTTGTGGTGCTGAAAGGCGGGGTGGACATCTCGGAGGCGCAATTGGAAAAGGAATTGATCCAAATGGTGCGCGGTCATATTGGTGCAGTGGCGGCATTTCGGCGGGCGGTGGTTGCCAAACGGTTGCCGAAAACGCGGAGTGGGAAGATTTTGCGTAAAATCATGCGGGCGATGACGGATGGAAAATCATTTAGTCCGCCTTCGACGATAGAAGATATGACCGTTTTGGATGAATTGACTGCGTTGATGACTGAACATAAGATTGGTGTTGCCTTTTCGTAAATGGAAAAAAGACCTTTTAGTGTGTGCTGATTTTTTTTAAATGATTTTTTTTGTAAAAAAAATCATTTAAAAAAAATCAGCACACGCTATCCCTGTTCTTGCGGCGCGAAAGTTTTTCTATTAATTGAAATTATAGTTTTATAAAAAACTGTTTTGAAATACAAAATTTGGAATTAGACCTATCTAACGAATCTATTTTAATAAATTCGGTTTTGAAAACTAATTATTTTTTTTTATAAAACAAAATAATATTTTTTTTTATAAAAAAAAATAAAAAAAAATTTGCTATTTTTATAAAAAAGCCTAACTTTGCACCGGATTCGTTCATAAGCGAAACTGAGTTCAACTAAAATCAAAAAATTAAGGTGAACTGCTCTTTTTTTTATTTTTTTTATTTTTTTTAATTTTTTTAGATGAATATTTTCGTAGCAAAGTTAAATTTTAAGACAACTAACGACGGTTTACGCGATGCGTTCGCGGAATTTGGCGATGTTGATTCAGCGAATGTTATCATGGACAGAGAAACGGGCCGTTCAAAAGGTTTCGGTTTCGTTGAAATGTCTAACGATAAAGAAGCAAAAGCAGCGATTGCTAAACTTGATAACACAGAGTTAGACGGTAGCACAATTGTTGTTAAAGAAGCAACTCCACGCGGTGACGACCGTAAAAGCGGCGGTGGCGGCGGTGGTTTTAATCGCGGTGGCGGTGGCGGCGGCGGTTTTAATCGTGGCGGCGATGGCGGCGGCGGTGGTTTCAATCGCGGTGGCGGTGGCGGTGACCGTGAAGATCGTTGGAATCGTCGTTAATCAGTTCAATCTGAATAGATTGCATCTGATTAGCGTTTGCATCATACAAAAAAAACTTGCGTCGAGAAGTCTCGACGCAAGTTTTTTGTTTTCAGGGTCGTTCAATTTTTAGAAGTCCAACTTTTTATTTGAATGAATGATTCAAATAAGTTGTACTTTTGTTACTCAAAAATGCAGATATGAACCCTTTTTTAGAAAAAAATAAAATTTATTGTGGTTATTCGGAGGATTTGATGCCCCAAATGGAACCCGAAAGTATCACTTGTAGTATTTGGTCGCCGCCGTACCACCTCAACAAAGATTATGAAAAAGACCAAACTTTTGAACAATGGAAGCAAATGTTGCAAACCGTGATTCAGGCTCATTTTCCGATTTTGAAAAAAGGAGGCTTTATGATTGTGAATATTGCGGATATTCTTTGTTTTGCGGACGAACGGATGCCTAAAATTCAGATGCCGAATCCTGCAAAACACAAGGTTTCATTATCCAAAACCGATATTTTAAGCGTTTTGGACCAAAACCCTCAAATGAATCGTTATCAATTAGCGACTCATTTTGGTTGTAGCGAACAAACGATTGACCGCCGTTTAAATGGCAATAATATCAGAGGCGGCAAATATTTGACGCAGACACGGGTTGAATTAGTGGGGCATTATCTCCAACAATTTGCGCAGGAAGCAGGTTTGTATCTGTACGACCGACGCATTTGGAAAAAAGACCCCAGTTGGCATAATTCCAAATGGATTTCTAATTCGTATCGCTCCGTAGATGAATTTGAATATGTGTATATTTTTTGGAAACCAGGCGAAACGCTTATCAATAAAGATAAATTAACCCAGAAAGAGTGGACTCATTGGGGCAGTCGAGCGGTTTGGGAATTTCCATCGGTTCGGGCAAACACCGAACATGAAGCGATGTTTCCATTGGAATTGCCGTTGCGTTGCATTCAATTATTTACGGAGAAAGGCGATTTAGTATTAGACCCGTTTATGGGTAGCGGCACGACCGCGCGAGCATGTTTGGAATTAAATCGAGATTTCATTGGCATCGAAAAAGAATTTAAATACGTCGAATTAGCCAATGCCAAAATAAAAGCCTATCAACAAAGCCCTAAATTGCCTTTCTATGATGAAGTGTAATGCGTTCATCCGTTTCAAAGCTGATTTTTCGGCAACGCCATGTTGCTATTTCAGCCAAAGGGTTGAGTTTGATGCGCGTTCTTTTGTGTGCAGAAGTGAGTATATCTTTGCCCGGCGTAAGTAAACCTTTGACCTTTTGCGCATAGTTTAAGGTGTCAAACATTAAAAGACCATTGGGAACGCCTATTAATTCTAAATAATCTAAGGGCTGAATGCCGATTTCCACGACTTTATAAACGCATTTCAAATAAAATGTAAGTGTTATAAAGCATTGATTATCAATGATATAGAAAGGCGGAAGTTCAGGTTGAAACGCCATTTCACGAGACGCACCAACAACCGAAATTTTTGAATTTTGGATACCTGTTTCATCGTAAAAAAGACCATCACCCGTAACTTGATTGGGACTTGATACCACTTCATCCGCATTGTCGGTCGGTCCCGTGGATTTAATATCCAAATGAATAAACGCATTATCGGTTACGAATCGCACATCATGTCCATATGGCAAGCCGATAAATCGAACGGTTGGAAAAAGGTTAAGGATTGCTTTATAGAGATATGCCTCTAAGACTTTTTCGCCGACTTCACCCCAAGGTAAAGCGTTACCACTTGGTTTGTGACCTCTTTGGCGCGGTGCGTAAGGAAACCAAAAGTCTTTAAGAGCCATTGTTTTATCAAAATCTTCCTTGATTTTGGAAGCATTCGATAAAATTTCATTGAAAAGCGAATTAAAATAAGCTTTTTCGAGTTCAATGATAGTGTCTGGATTTGCAATTAAGGCATTCCGAAAGGAGGTATATTCGTTCATTATCAAAAGTCTTCAAAGAAAAAATCAAGTGGAACCTTATAAATTTTTGAAAATTGGAGTAGGTCAAGAACATCAACGGTTCTTTCACCCAGTTCACATTTAGACACAAACGATTGAGGCTTCCCAAATTGTCGTGCAACTTCTATTTGCGTAAGTCCCGCATTTTCTCGCGCTTGGTAAAGTCGCTTTAGAAATTTTTTGTATGGCTCTGAATGTAAACTTCTCATGAGACAAAGGTAAAACCCAATATAGGATAAACCCATTTTGGGATATTTTTGTAAATAGTAGATTTACAGGACGGACGCATGGGGTTAGTTTTTATTTTCAAATTAAAATAATTCATACTTGCATTTTGAACCCCCAATAGAAAAATGTATTAATTATTGATTATTAATTGTTTGTAATTTTAAAATAAAAATAATTTATTTTTATGAGATTATATAAAATATTGATAATCAATATATTTAATGTTTTGACAAATTTAGTCGTCGGGAAATTTATTTCCCACGATTCGTGGGAAATAAATTTCCCAACTACCGAGTTGCTTATCATCCTCTATTCGGCGAATTTAGCTTACTTTTGCGCTGAAAAAAATCACGGATGCAGACTGAAAATCATTATCAAAAAAATTTTGCGGCTGTTTTAAACGCGCTCAATGCGGCGCAGCGACAGGCTGTGGAGCAGATTGAAGGACCTGTTATGGTCATTGCGGGACCCGGAACGGGCAAAACCCACTTACTCGCGGCACGCATCGGTCGTATTTTGATGGAAACCGATACGCAATCACAGAACATTTTGTGTCTAACCTTTACGGATGCAGGCGTGCAAGCCATGCGGGAACGCCTTTTACAATTGATTGGTCCCGAAGCAAGGCGCATCCGAATTTTCACATTTCACTCTTTTTGTAATTCAATTATCCATGAAAATCCCGATTTTTTTGGGATGCAGCAAGGCGAAACCTTGTCCGATTTGGAACGAGTTGAAATCATTCGAGCCATTTTAGAGCATTTAAATCCCAATAATCCATTGCGTAAAGGCAGTGTTTATGCGTATGAAAAACAATTGCATGACTTGTTTCAATTGATGAAAAAAGAACATTGGGATACTCAACTTATTGATACTAAAATCATTGAATATTTTGAAAAAATACCAAGAGATGAAAATTTTTTATACAAAAATTCTAAAAAAGGGAGTTATCAAAAAGGCGATTTAAAAGAAACAGCTGTTTTGGAAGCCCGCGAAAAAATGGAGCGTTTGACCGCCGCCGCGAAATTATATCCCATTTTTCAAGATATGTTGAAAAGCCGTCATCGGTACGATTTTGATGATATGATTTTATGGGTCATTCGTGCATTTAAAACCAATCATTTTTTATTGCGCCGTTACCAAGAGCAGTATTTGTATTTTTTGGTCGATGAATTTCAAGATACGAATGGTTCGCAAAATACTTTATTGCAATTACTCATTCAATATTGGCAAAATCCGAATATTTTCATTGTCGGCGATGATGACCAAGCGATTTATGAATTTCAAGGAGCGCGTTTGCGCAATCTCGGTGAGTTTTTTGAAACCTATCGGCAGGATCTTAAAACAGTGGTTTTAAAAGAAAATTATCGTTCTTCCCAAGCCATTTTGGATGCATCGAAACAATTGATTGATTATAATAAATTACGCATTATTAATGAATTGCATGTATTGAAGTTGGATAAAACCTTGAAAGCCAATTCATTAAATGATATTCAACGAAAATTACCCCAAATTATTGCGTATCCCAATCGATTGCAAGAGGCAGTGGACATCCTGCATCAAATCGAACAAATGCGGGATAATCAAGTGCCGTTAAATCAAATTGCCATCCTTTATGCGCAACATAAACAAGTGGCAACTTTGATGTCACTCTTGGAAAAACGGAATGTGCCGTATCGCGTCAAGCGCAAAGTCAATATTTTAGATACCAAATTAATCCAAAAGGTTCGATTATTATTGAAATGGTTGGTTGCGGAACAGCGACAACCGTATTCAGGAGAACATTTTTTGTTTAAAATTTTGAATATTGATTTTTTAGGATTTGAATTAGAAACGTTAGCTGCCCTATTATCGCAATTTGTGCAGGCAGAAGAACCGAAAGAGGGTGCGCCGAGTTACGTCGCAAAACGATGGCGCGATATTTTAGCCCATTCAACCGACGAAAACGTCCTTAAAATTTGGCTTGTTTTGAAACAATTGTTAAAAATGGTTCAAAATCAACCTTTATTGACGTTGGTGGAAACGGTTATCAATCGCACTGGTTTACTGACGTATATCAGCGATTCGCCTGATAGGTTGTGGCAAATGCAAATTTTATATTCTTTTTTTGAATTTATTAAAACCGAAATGGGTCGGAATCCGCGTTTGGATTTAAACAAATTATTGGAAATGTTGGATTCGATGGATGATAATAGTTTGCCGATTCCCCTTCAAAAAACCATGTTAGACCCAAATGGCGTGCAACTTATCACCGCACACAGCGCGAAAGGCTTAGAATTTGAACACGTTTTCGTCATCGACGCAGTGGCGGGCGAGTGGGAAAAGTCGAATCGGGGCAATCATCATCGATTTGCCTTGCCCGATACGCTTACATTTAGCGCGGAAGCCGATGTGGAAGAGGCGAGACGAAGGATGTTTTATGTAGCCGTCACGCGGGCAAAATCGCAATTGCAAATCTCCTTTGCAGAGACCGATTCCAAAGATAAAGCATTGGTACACAGTGTTTTCGTCGATGAAATATTGGCGGGCGGGCAACTCGAAATCCAACATAAAGCCTTGCCCGCAACCCTTGTTTCGACATATCAAACGGCACTTTTGACGGAAACGCCTTTGCCGAATCCGATTTTATTGGAGTCGCAATGGACGGAGGAGCGTTTGAAAAATTTTCAACTTTCGGTGTCGGCAATGAACGTGTATTTGGATTGTCCATTGAGTTTTTACTACGAATATATGGTTAAATTACCTTATGCTGTGAGCGATTCGGCGCGGTACGGAACGGCAATGCATTATGCCTTGCGCCGCATTTTCAATGAACGAAAAAACAATCTATTTCCGCCTGTGGAAGAAGCCTTGCGCTGGTTCAAATCCGAGATGGAGCGACAACGCGGTTACTTCGCAACGAAGGCATATGACCGCCGTTTGGCAACTGGAAAAGCCCGACTTCAGGCATTTTATCATCAAAAAGTGGCTACTTGGCAAGATGAAGCTTGGGTTGAACGCCATTTTAGCACCGAAATCGAAAATATTCCTATCACAGGAGCCATTGATAAAATTGAGTTTACAACGCCCGTTTCGGTGCGGGTCATTGATTATAAAACAGGTAAACAAGAAGATAAATTTATATATAAACCCACTGCGAAAAACCCAATGGGCGGTAAATATTGGCGACAATTGGCGTTTTACAAAATTTTATTGGAGCAACAGCAGCGCGGTGCAATGCGGGTTTGGGAAGGCGAAATCGCTTACCTTGAACCGAATGGACAGGGACAATTTGTTGCTAAAAAAATCAATTTGGATGGGCATGATGTGGATATGATGCGCGAAATGATCCGAAATGTTTGGAAAAAGATTCAAGCGCGAGCGTTTACAGGTTGCGGTTCGGCGGATTGCGCTTGGTGTCAGTGGATTCAAAATGGACAAACGCCCGCTTTTTTTAGAAACGAAATATTGGAAAAAATGGATGATTGAATGCATGAAGTTAAATAATCAACAACATAAAAAAAATCCCGAAGGGATGACACTTCGGTAGCTACCAAAATGGCATCCCTTCGAGATTTTTTATGCTGTGGGTAATGGATCGTTTCAAACCCTCCAAACGTTATACTTCTTTGAAAATCAACGTTTTAGTCATTTATTTAAAATCAAAATCAACGCTCACGGTCGGAGTACGCGGGTGCGATTGGCAAGTCAATATGAAACCTGCGGCGATTTCTTCCGCTTCCAGCCCATAATGAACGTCCATTTCGACTTGCCCAGACACTAATTTCGCCTTGCAAGTGCAACAAACGCCGCCTTTGCACGCAAAAGGCACGTCTGCACCTTGTTTCATCGCCGCATCTAACAAATTATCGCCGTGATAACCCAATTGCAGTTGAAACGATACGCCATCTAAACGCATCGTCACTTGACTCTGTGCATCGGTAACTGTATTTTCGGCAAATTGCGTTTTAGGACGTGCCGACTGCGCTGTGCCGAATAATTCAAAATGCACTTTGGAATTGGATACTTTTTGTTGCGTCAGCAAGGTTCGGACGGTTTGCGTCATGGCTTCCTGCCCGCAAAGGTAGAAATGCGACACCTTTTCAATCGGAATCAGGTGTTTGAAAAAATACGTTAATTTGGCTTCATCAATACGCCCACTCAATATTTTTGCATCTGTAATTTCTTGACTTAAAATATGATACACCGAAAAACGATTCATATATTTATTTTTTAAACCATCAATTACTTCTTTGAAAATAATGGAACTGCGTTTTTGATTCCCATAAATCAGCGTAAAATGACTATCCGATTCGGTTTGCAACACTGTTTTTACGATGGACAAAATGGGTGTAATCCCACTGCCTGTTGCGATAGCGACATAATTTTGTTTGTTTTTTTCAAAACCATGTACCGTAAATCGACCTGCGGGCGGCATCGTTTCCAAGACATCGCCCACTTTTAAATGGGTATTTGCAAAAGTGGAAAAGCGTCCAAAGGGCACTTTTTTCACGGCAACTCGTAATTCGTTATCCAGCGGACTGCTGCAAATGGAGTAAGAACGGCGCATCGATTCGCCTTCCAAGGTGGTGCGAAAGGTTACATATTGCCCTGCTTTGAATTGAAATACCGTTTTTAAAGCATCAGGGACATCTAACGCAATGGAGACACAATCGGTTGTTTCAGAACGTATTTCTTTGATTTTTAATGGATAAAACATTTTATATTTTTTGTATAAATAAGTGGAAGCAGATTTGTGGTGCGTGATTTTGCGATAGGATGGATTTACGGATTCAACGGATTTTCACGGATGGGTACGGATTTTTTTTTATGTTAGCTTGGTTTTCGAGCCACTATGCAAAAAAATCCGTACCATCCGTGAAAATCCGTTGAATCCGTACATCCATTGTATCCTAATTTGGAAGCTCCTATTCATCAATTGAATTTGCATGGAAAGTCCGATATTATCTATTCTGTTTCAAAAAAATGAACTAAAATTGTGACGTATAAAATACAACTTGGTCATATGAAGGTATGAAAAGCAATTGCGTCCAATAAAGGACAGCAATGCCGTTTCAAAAAAAAAATTTAAAAAAAAAGCAAAAAATTGTAAATCAAATCCGAAAAACTATTGTATCTTTGTACCACTTAGTATGAAAAAAAAATCAAAAAAAGCCGTTCAAAAAAGGTTGAAACCTAAATGTTTATGAAAAAATTAGATATTCAATATTATAAAAATTTATAATAAAACACATTTTAAAAAGCCCTCATAACGCATTTTGTGCGCATTTTTTTATAATCAAACCTTACAAAAATGTAAAATAATGAAAAAAAAATCAACGTACCGTTAAATAGTTAATAAAGTTATATTAACTTTGTGGCGTGAAACTAACAAGAATAATTTCCTAATTACAAGATGTCAAGACTCAGCATAATGTTCAAACCGGTAACAAACGGCAAACGAGTACGAATGTCAAACATATCACACACTGCATGCACTGCTGGAACAAACCCTGATACCGGTTTCATTGCTCCGTTATAGCCAATGCATATCTATCTGAATAAGTATTGTGTTGAGCGATACGCCTCCGTCAAGTGTATAAAAAGTCAAGTGGAGTGGTAAGGCGATTCTTAATGAACCTGAATTTTGCTGTATTTACGAAGTGAATGCCGCTTTTTTCGAGGGATACAAGGACGGCAAAAACTTGATTTTTTGGCAAAAAATCAATCATTTTCCAACTTTAATTCCTTTTAAAAATGGCTTTTACCTGTAAATACTTTAATTCCTGCATAAAATTAAATGTCACAATTTGTGGTATATTGATTTATACCTGCAACAGGTTAAAAATGGAATCGTCCCGCTATGATGCTTTCTGGTTGTGAGATAAATGTGCATTTTTTATGAGCTAATCTGTTGAATCCTTGTGAGATATGCGTTCCTTTTTTTTGTGATAAAAATCGTATCCAATTTTTTCGTGGAAGATTTGCGTAGCGGATTTTGAGAAAAATTGCTTCTATATTTTTGTGCCATGACCTATCCTTTATGAAGAAAGCTGAAAATTGTTTTTTATTTTTTTACAAAAAAAAGTAAAAACAAACGCATAAATTAAGTTTCGCAGGCGTAGATAAGTCCCCAAGTTAACGACTCATTCTTTGTTGCAATTTCGATTGCAAGTAGTAACCATTTTATAATTATTACGCCTTTAACAAAAAACCATTCTTCACTGAATAAGTGGCTTTTGGTTCAAAAAAAATTTATTTGTAATTAAATTTTATTATGAAAAAGTTTAGTTTTAAAGCTCACCTA
>JBDLWG010000366.1:0-35995 GCA_039804385.1 Bacteroidota bacterium | reverse complement strand
CAATTGCGTTTATCGGCAGGCGTACCACCATGTTCGACATAACCGGGATATTCCCAATCAATGTCAATGCCATCCAAATTATATTTTTGAATCAAATCTTTACAGGCGGTTGCAAATCGTTGTCTTTTCACAGGATCCGCCGCAATCGATGGAAAATCCGTCGAAAGAGACCATCCACCAACCGAAATCAACAATTTAACGCCCGCTTGATGCGCTAAATACGGCAAAGAAGTCGTTGCATCATGGGACGCAGGTACGGTTTTCCAATTCATTTCGCCTTCCAAGATGAGCGGGTCTGCCCAATCATCCGTGCCGACAATCGAACCGTCAGGCATGGGTTTGAAAAACGAATAATTAATCATCGTATATTTACTATAATGAATCGTTGCAGGGCGCACCAATTTATTGCGGTCATACCATTGCCAAGCAGGATAATAGCCGATAATGTCTCTACAAGGTTGCGCAGTCATGGCAGTCGTGTATAAAGAAAAAAATATCGAAACGGGCGTTATTAGATTTAAAAACGCTGTTCGGAGGTGTAAGGTAGCTGTTTTCAACCCCATTTTGAATCGATTTTAGTGGTCAAGAATTTAAAGATTGTAATACAGGGGGCGCAGAAAAACGTGCTTATTGTTCTAAGTGTAAGATTTTTAATTTTTTAAATATTAAAATAAAAAAATAGGCGTTTTATACCAATGCTTTTGAAAAGTCGCGTAGTTGTTTTCCAAAATCGTGCCTATTTTGAAATGAATGTACACCACATCGCTTTCCAAAGGGTCTTTTTTAAAGACCCCTTTAAGTTTATTGTAAAAAAAAAATACCTTTGCAGACTTTAATTGAAAATTATGACTGAACTTTCGCAACCAGATAATCTCATCAAGGTCGTGTCCGCCGTTTTGCGCCGCCGCCGACCTATTTTACGCACCGTTTTGGCGGTCGGACTCGGTACTGCTCTGATTTCGTTCCTTTTGTTGGACGATTTCTATCAAGCAACGACGGTTTTTAACGTCGCAAGTCCTGATGTTTTTAAACCAGAACAGATTTTTGGGCTTTCCACCAAAGATATGGAGTATTTCGGAACGGAGGTGGACAATGACCGCATCCTCACGATTGCGCAATCGGGTCCAGTGGCAGACTTGTTGATAAAGAAATTTGATTTATATAAACATTATAAAATTGATACAACACAACGTTTAGCCCCCTTCAAAGTACGTGAAACGTTAAATAAGTTATTTTTAGTTCAAAAAACGAAAAATAATGCGATTGAAATTTCGGTAGAGGACAAGGATAAAAAATGCGCGGCGGACATGGCAAATGCGGCGCGCATCCAAATCGACGCGATTGCGCAACGCCAAATCAAGGAAACACAAGAAAAATTGATTCGCACGTATGATGAAAATTTTAAATTAAAAGAAGTCGAATTGGCTAAAATTTCGGATACGTTGACGCATTTGCGCCAGCGATATGGCGTATATGACCTCGAAACGCAGACGGAAGGCATGACGCGGGTGACAGGGCAGGCGACTTCTAATTATATTTTTGCCAAAACGAAATTGGAAGAATTGGAAAAAATGCCAGACATCTTAAAAGATACTTTAACCCAATTGCGTGCAACGGTGCGGGCTTATGAAGCCGAAATGAAATTGGGGATGTCCAATTTGAGTCGTTATAATGAAGGGATGAATGGGGTGGCGCTTTTTTACCAAAAGTACAAGCGCGGGCGCGAACAATTGTCGCTTGACCAAGAACGGTTTATCCAATTGAAAACGGCTTATGGGTCTCAGATTTCGGCTCTGCATATTTCGGAAGTGGCGGAAACGCCCGTTCAAAAATCCCGTCCCAAACGGTCGATTTTGATATTGACCGCGATGTTAATGACCTTTTTATTTTGCACGATTGGGGCATTATTGCTGGATGAATACAAAGATGTGGATTGGAAATCAATGCGTTAGAGATATGATAGATGTACGGATTTCACGGATTTCACAGATTTTCACGAGATTTTTGAATCCAAATCCGTGAAAATCCGTGAAATCCGTGAAATCCGTACATCTATCCTATCCCAAAATCACAAAAAGGGTACAAAAATGATTAAAAATAGAAGACTTTCGGATATTCCATTTCAAGGATTCGCGCTATTGACGGCACTCAGCGTGTGTGCTGCTGTTGCTTTTCAAAACATTTTATTAGTTTTAATGCCTGCGGCTTGCATCATCGCCTATTGGACAATAGTGGATTTTAAAAGCGTGTATTATTTGTTATGGTGCTGTATTCCGTTTTCATTGGAAATCGAATTACCGGGCGGTTTTGCAACGAATCTACCCAATGAACCCTTAATTGTTGGTTTTTTACTTGTAAGTATCTTGTTATTTGCAGCAAATGCGCGAAAAGTCTTACAATCTCGATTTTTTAAACATCCGATTACAGCATTGCTCGCCTTACATGTGGGCTGGATGTTTATCTGCGTTTTGCATTCGGAATCGACGGTGATTTCAGTCAAATTTTTCTTAGCGAAACTTTGGTATGTAGCGACTTTTTACTTCATGGCGGGTTGGATTTTAAAACAAAAAGTGGATTTAATGAAGCTCGCTTGGAGCGTTTTCATCCCATTAAGCCTTGCCGTTTTGTTGACTTTGGTACGACATGCGCCCTCTGGTTTTGATTTTGAAGAATCCAATTACATCATGCAGCCCTATTTTCGCAATCATGTGGATTACGCTTGTTTGTTGGCTTTGTTCATGCCGTTTTTGTTTTGGATGCGGCAGGAAGCGCGGGTTGGAAGCACTCGAAAACATTTTTTAAGCCTCTTTATCCTCATTTTTTTGATAGCGATTCAATTCGCTTATACGCGCACAGCTTATGTTGCAATTGTGGTAGCTATTGGTTATTATTGGATTGTGCAGTATAAATTAACTAAATATGTTGTTTTAGTTGGCATCATAGGGCTGATTAGTTTAATTAGTTTTTTACAAACCAAAAACAAATATTTGGATTTCGCGCCGAATTATGAACATGCCGTTTCGCACACGCGTTTTGAAAATTTGGTCGAAGCAACCTATAAATTGGAAGATGTTTCGACGATGGAACGCGTTTATCGGTGGGTTGCGGGCAGTTTTATGGTGAAAAAACACGCGTATTTTGGTTTCGGAGCTGGCAATTTCTATTCGTTTTATAAACAATTTGCGGTAACTCGTTTTCGCACATATGTGAGTGACAATACTGAAAAATCGGGTATTCATTGTTATTACTTGATGACAACAGTGGAGAATGGGATTTTTGGAGGCATTATTTTTCTGGGATTATGCTTTTTCGGCTTATTGAAAGGCGAAGATATTTATCATCAATCCAATGATTTGAATCATAAACGCATGGCGATGACCGTTTTATTATCATTTGTCATTATACTGATGTTAATCATAATCAATGATTTAATCGAATCCGATAAAATAGGACCCTTCTTTTTTATGAATTTAGCGGTTTTGGTCAATTTGGATAAAGCCAATGATACGATGAACACATAGGGCACATAGGAAGACATAGAACACATAGGGCAATCGTTTTTAGGGTTGTTTAGGGATAATGGCAAGATTGCCTCTATGTGTTCTATGTCTTCCTATGTGCTCTATGTGTTGAAAAATCGTTATTTTCGTTAAAAAAAGCATTTCAATTTGATAAAGAAAACCGATATTTGCATGTTTTTTCGCGCTGGATTGTTTACCAATATCAAAAAAAATGAACAAAAAGTGGTTTTTAATCATTCTGCCTATCAGTTGGGTCATCGGGCGATACCTGTATAAAACGCCGACTGCCATTAACGGCGCAAAAGCTATTGATTTTACAGCAATTTCTGCACAAGGCGATAGCTTATCGTTGTCGGACGTTTTGAAAAAAGGACATCGCTACATTTTGTTAGATTTTTGGGGTAGTTGGTGTCCGCCATGTCGAGCAGAAGCACCCGAATTGGTTGCCTTTTACGACCAATTTAAATCGAAACAATTGGAAATCATTGGAATAGGCATTGAGCGCGACCGCGAAAAATGGTTAAAAGCCATTCAACAATTGGATTTACATTGGGCTTATCAAGTGACCGATTTAAAACATTTTGATTCGCCTGTGGCAAAAAAATACGGTGTTCGGGTCATTCCAAGTAAAATTTTATTGAATCACGAAGGGACGATTATTGCTGTGAATCCAACCTTTGAAGAATTGAGGAAGATGATCAATTAAAATATTTATTCTATTACAAATTAAAAATTGAACAAATGACAACACTCTATGAGCAAATCGCAAAAATATTACAGACTGCTCAGAAACATGCTTATCTTACCGTAAACAAGGTGATGTTAGAGGCGTACTGGAGCATTGGGGAGAAGATTGTAAAAGAGGAACAAGTAGGAAATGAAAGAGCTGCTTATGGTGACAAATTATTAAAAACATTATCTCATGAGTTGACAAAAGAATTTGGAACAGGCTTTCACCTGAGTAATTTGCAATATATGAGACAGTTTTATCTTACTTTTCCAATTCACCACGCACTGCGTGGTGAATTGACATGGACACATTATCGTTATTTATTAAAAGTGAAAAATGGAAATGCTCAACAATATTATTTGTCTGAATGTATTGAGAATCAATGGAGTACGCGTGCCTTAGAGCGACAAATTAATAGTCTTTATTATGAAAGATTATTAATAAGCCAAGATAGAAACCCTGTTTTGGAAGGTAATAAGCAACTTTTTGTTTCCAAATATAAACTTTATTTGCCAACAGAGGAAGAATTACGTATTGAATTAGAGCGAGAAAAAAGGTTGATAGAAACTGAAAATAAATTAAAATCTGAATAAAATTTTAAATATAAAATGACCGCATCCGAAATTGACGCATTAAATCAGGAAATCTATATTGAAAGTCGTTTTTTAGACGCGCTCCAAGCAGAAACCGCAAAAGTCATTGTAGGTCAACAGAATATGATTGACCGATTATTGATAGGTTTGCTCACACGGGGACATATTTTGTTGGAAGGTTTGCCCGGTTTGGCGAAAACATTGGCAATTAAAACCCTTTCTGCGGCGGTGAATGCCCAATTTAGTCGTATTCAATTTACGCCTGATTTGTTGCCTGCTGACATCATTGGTACGATGATTTACAATCCGAATAAAGCCGAATTTGCGGTTCGGAAAGGACCCATTTTTGCCAATTTCGTTTTAGCGGATGAGATAAATCGCGCTCCTGCGAAGGTGCAATCCGCCCTTTTGGAGGCGATGGGCGAAAGACAAGTGACGATTGGGAATGATACGTTCAAGTTGACCGAACCATTTTTGGTGTTGGCGACTCAAAACCCGATTGAACAAGAAGGGACGTATCCACTGCCCGAAGCGCAAGTGGATCGGTTTATGTTGAAAGTGAAAATCGGCTATCCGAGTCAACCCGAAGAACGCGAAATCGTGCGGCGCAATTTGACAGGTCTTGCGGTTGCGGTTCAGAAAGTGGTGTCGATTGAAGAGATTTTGCGGGCGCGCCAAGTGGTGAGTCGGGTTTATATGGATGAAAAAATTGAACAATATATCCTCGACATCGTATTTGCAACGCGAAATCCTGAAAAATATGGCTTGCCGCGTTTGAAAAACATGATTGAATATGGTGGTTCGCCGCGTGCGAGCATCAATTTGGCATTGGCATCGAAGGCATATGCGTTTTTGAAACGGCGCGGTTACGTGATTCCAGAAGATGTTCGGCAGATTTGTCAAGACGTTTTGCGGCATCGGATTGGGCTGACGTATGAGGCAGAAGCGGAGAATATGACGGCGGAAGATATTGTAAATCAAATTATTAATAAAATCGAAGTTCCTTAACATATAGCTCACATAGGAAGATATAGGACACATAGGGGCATTCATTGAGAATGCAAGCATTCCCAATGAATGCCCCTATGTGTCCTATATCTTCCTATGTGAACTATGTGTTTCAAAAATCAGAAAAATATGCAATACGATGTAACTGTAATTGGTTCGGGTCCAGGCGGTTATGTGGCGGCGATTCGCGCTGCGCAACTGGGTTTGAAGACTGCTATTATCGAAAAATACGCGACTTTGGGCGGCACCTGTTTGAATGTGGGCTGTATTCCATCGAAAGCCTTATTGGATTCGTCCGAACATTATCACAATGCGGTGCATAAATTCAAATTACATGGGTTAAATATCTCAGGTGATTTGACGGTCGATATGGCGCAGATGATTCAACGCAAAAATCAAGTCGTTTCACAGACGTGTGATGGCGTTGCGTTTTTGATGAAAAAAAATAAAATTGACGTTTTCTACGGACATGGTTCGTTTGAAAATGCCAATCGTATCAAGGTTGCCAAAGCCGATGGAACTTCACAAACCATTGATACACACAAAGTTATCATTGCGACAGGTTCAAAACCGATTGTTCCTGCGGCGTTCAATTATGATAAAAAACGCATCATTACTTCTACGGAAGCCTTGACTTTGACAACAATTCCTAAAAAAATGGTGATCATTGGTGGCGGCGTGATTGGCTTGGAATTGGGTTCGGTTTATGGGCGTTTGGGGACGGAAATCCATGTGATTGAGTACATGGATAGGATTATTGCGGGCATGGATGGGGATTGTTCCAAAGAATTGCAACGCAGTTTGAAAGATTTGGGATTCAAATTTTACTTGAAACATGGTGTGACCAATGTAACCGCAGTGGGCGAAACAGGTGTAAAAGTCGAGTTTAAAAAACGCGATTCAGAAGCGATTCAAGTATTGGAAGCCGATTATTGTTTGGTAGCGATTGGTCGCCGCCCTTATACCGATAACCTTGGATTGGAAAATGCAGGCGTTAAAAAGGATGAACGCGGGCGTATTGCGGTTGATAATCATCTGAAAACCAATGTAGAAAATATATATGCTATTGGCGATGTGATTCATGGCGCAATGTTGGCGCATAAGGCAGAAGAAGAAGGCGTATTAGTTGCAGAAAGCATTGCTGGTCAAAAACCGCATATCAATTATAATTTGATTCCGGGTGTGGTTTATACTTGGCCCGAAGTGGCAGCAGTGGGTCAAACTGAAGAACAATTGAAAACGGATGGCGTACCTTATAAAGTGGGCAAATTCCCTTTTCGGGCGTTAGGTCGGGCGCGGGCGAGTACGGACATTGAAGGCATGGTGAAAGTGTTGGCGCACAAAGAAACGGACGAAATTTTGGGTGTTCACATGGTGGGTCCGCGAGCGGCGGATATGATTGCGGAAGCGGTTGCCTTGATGGAGTTTCGGGCTTCTGCGGAAGACGCGGCGCGGATATCGCATGCACATCCGACTTACACCGAAGCGTTTAAAGAGGCAGCTTTGGCGGCTACGGCGAATAGAGCCTTGCATTTTTAACGTATTTTCCCGTTTATTGAATACGCCAGAAGAAAAATTTTATCGCTGAAAATTGAGGCAGAAAAAATAAGAATTAGGTGCTTTTTATTAGAATAAGTTTCGGAAACGCAAGTTTTAAAACAATTTATTTTAAAATTTGCGTTTCCGAAACTTACGCTGATTCCTCAAAGAAGATTTTCTTTTTTTTCATTTATTTTTCAGCGAAAACCAAGTTACTCAGTTGAATTATTGATTTTGGCGCGAATTTTGACTTATTTTCAAATGAGTTCAGCGCATGCTGACCATTTGAAAACGTTACGAACAAATTACTAAAACAATTATCACTATGAAAACAATCTTATTCACTGCGTTGTGCGCGGTTTTAAGTTTCACATCTTGTCAAAAACAAGATGTCTCACCGAACATTGAAATCAGTGCTTCCACCAATGTTCAACTTCCTGCAGCTGCCGAGCAATGGCTTGTGATCCATTATGCCGATTACACGATTGTGAAAACGGTTTTAGTTAACACACCTGAAGAAAAATTTTATCGCGTTTCTATCAATCGCAATACACCTGCGGATGATAAAACGGTGGTTTTTGACGATTATGGTACGTATTTGCGGAGTTTCTAAACGGAGGTTTTGAATTAGGATTTTCAATCTCGAAGGGATGTTACTTGGGTAACTCAAAGCGTTACCCAAGTATCGTCCCTTCGGGACTTTGCGGGAGGATTGGGTTCCATGGTATTACCCAAGTGACATCCCTTCGGGATTGAAAATCAATCTTTTCAATCCTGAAAAATCTTTCAAATCCTAAAAATCCTAATTCAGACCTTGAAAAAAAAACGGCGGCAGTATTCGATACTGTCGCCGTTTTAGCTTTTTAAAAGAAACCTTTATTTTGTAATCAGTAAACGTTTTGAAGCGGATTGCCCATTCGCGCCTTGTACGCGGAGCATGTATTGACCCGTTTGCTGGATGGCACTCAAATCCAATAGATAAGGCGCATCACTCGCTATCGTTTGCACGCGCTGCACTTCCGCGCCCCGCACATCGTATAAATAAACCGTCACTGCGGATTGATTCCACTCCCGCAAATCAATAGAAACCTGATTTTGAGCAGGATTCGGCGATAGATAGACATTCGGATTTTCTACAAAATTCAACTTCACAGGAGCCGAATGGCGCATTTGTCCATACGCATCTGTATAACGCAAACGATAGATATTAATTCCATTGATAGGCGTATTATCTTGAAAATCACTGTTTTGTGAAGTTCCAATTTCGGCAAATCGACCATTTGCTTCCAAGCGTTCAATCGCATAAGGCAGCGTTTCATCGGCTTGTTCGCTTGCCCAATTCAATAAAACGGCTTCTCCAGCCCGCGTTCCATTCAGCCGAACCAACGGTTGTGTTGCAACAGCGCACGTTTGCGAAGCAAGATTCGCTTTTGAAATCGCCGTAAAAGTCGCTTTTCCCGGCAATTGCCAGAATACATCATAGCGATTTCTCCCAATGGTTGCCAAATGCAATAACTCTACATAGTAAAATTGCTTCGCTTTTAAAGCGATTTTGACCGACTTTTGACCAGCATATTTGGTCAATTCATTGATACTTGTAAAACCTTCAAAACCTGCAATTTTGCGTTTATTGGCAGGTTTGTCATCCGTCGAAAGGTATAATTCGACATCATCATCCCCCGAAATGCCAAAAGTATAATCGCCATCGGTCGGCGGAACGATGTAACCATACACTCTTTCACCATAATAATCGCCCGCATCTCCTTTGGAGAATTTAGAAAAAATCAATAATTCCGTAACCGTTGGATTCCCAGGGAAACGCGTATCTGCCCGTAAATCCGCCAAAGTCCAATCGTTTAAAACGACATTTCTGTAAATATCGGCTTTCAATTTGCCATCCGCAGCGCAAACGGTGGGCGGCGGTGGGCAATTCGGCGCACAACCGCCAACAGTTGGTGCTGAAATCACGATATTGCCTTGGTGCGGATACGCATTGACCGTAATTTGAGTCGTTGTCGTCCGCGCTGTCAAGGTTTCGGTTCCTTGTTTGACAGTCAAATTGCCTGCAAGCGTTAATCCATTTAAACTAATATTAATCGTAATAGGTGTTTTAAATAAAGCGGCATTTGTCGCTGCTGCACCTGTAAATTTCACCGTCAAGGTTTTGGCAGTGGCATCATAAACCACCGCAGGCACATACGCATCTCGTTGAATCTTATACGTAATTGCCTCACTTGCAGTCGCTGACCAAATATTGCCTGCACTGATTTGTTGTTTTACAAAATCCAGGTGCGTCCGATAATCGGCTACCGAAATCGCGCCCCAAGAAGCATCGCCCACACCATGCACTTCCCGCATCGCATAACCGCCCGCCACAACTGCCGATTGAACAGCTTGGTTCAACAAGGTCAAGTTGGAAGTCGGGTTATGAACGAAGAAATTCATATTAAAAAAATCTTTGAAATCAGATTGATTCAAAACGGCTTGCGTCCCCGAACGCGCTCCTAAATAACCCAAACTCCGCAATCGATCCAACACTTCTGGAGTCGATAAATCGTAGGGATGGATGTAAAAACGGGGTCTTGCCCCTGCGCCCTGCTCAATGAGGGTGGTACTGCCATCCAATTCGACGGGAAAATCAGCCGTCGTATAAAGGTTCGTTGGCAGACACCAACCTGGTTGACGAGCGCATCGGTGACTGTGACTATGATTAATCACTTCATGTCCGTGACTCATCAAACGGCGGGCATTCGCCCAATCGTTCGCATCACAAGCGGAGGTAATCGCCCCAAAACAAAATTTCACGCCTCGATTATAAGCAATCGTATCTGCATAATTTTCAATACCCACTGTTGTTACATCTCCAAAATCATCATGGATAATGGTATAAGCAGCCTTGGCATTATCTTTCCAATTGGCGTAAGACACAGTGGGGGTTTGTGCATGAGCAGTATTTACTAAAAACGGCAATCCGCATAAGGCCGTTTTAATCAAAAATCGGTAATGATTGTTCATTCTATCAATAAGTTTGTAAAAAAAATAAAATCTAACTAAAAAATATGCTTTAAATAAGTTTTCCTAATTGGTTTTAGTCCAAAAACATAAGTCGGCTTTAAATCGGGCTTGGATAGGCAAAATGCGTTTTCAGTTCCACGTAAAAAAAATTTTGCATACCACAGCATCCAATCCAATTGGGATGGATTGGCTCGTTTGTCGGTACAAAGGTCTATCTTTTTGGGCAATTTGTCAAGGGCGGAAAAGGTTTAATGTTTTATAAAATATTGATTTTAATTATGTTATAAATTTGAATATTTTAATAATTAAAATAATTGAAAACAATATCCATTTAAACATATTGACACCTTTGGTTTTGGGGGTTTTGATTTTAAACGACTTACAAACGGGGTTTCAACGGATATGATTTTTTTATCTTAATAACAAAAGCATCGTTTTTGAGCGATACAAACCGATTTCAAAAAACAAAGTAAAATAAAAAATATTAAAAATACCAAAATTGGTGTAAGCATATGATTCAAATACAGCCTACCTTTGCATCATAATCCTACTGAAAAATATTTTTGTTGACCAAAACCGATTTGTATCTCATGAACCGTCATTTAACTGTTAGATTCTTTTGGAAACTTTTTCCTTGGTTTAGACCCCAACTGCAACCAGTGCCGATTCGAGTTCGATGCAGGCAGCGACAGCCCTAAAAAGTAGATTTGCCTTCATGCTGTATCTGAAAAGAAGCGCGGCAACCCGATTTAAAATCATAACGATCAACTTATACTCAATTTTTTGAACAACTCATGAAGTTTTTATTCCACCTGTTAATGCCCGTTTTGGGTAGTATCGTTTCGTCTTTCACCGTGATTGAATCAGCCAATGCACAGATTGCTGTTATCGCGCCGACGCTCGCTGCTCGTACAGGGGATGTGTTGACCATTCCGATTCGATTCGCAAGTAACGATAGTATCAATGGTTTACAATTTACATTAAAATGGAATGCGTCGGTTTTGAAATATGATAATTTGACTTCGCTTGGTTTTGTTGGACAATCGTTAGAGGGCAATTTTGGAAGAACGGATACGGCAAATGGTACGATTCGGTTTTTATGGGCGCATTCACAGGCTCGAAATATCAAGGTTTTAGATACATTGACTTTATTTCAATTGCGATTGCGGGTGATTGGTGCGGGCGGAACGTCGAGTTTGATTGCCATTGTGGATACGCCGACCCGAGCGATTGGTACTTCGGGCGGAAATGCCACTCCAATCTTGGTTCAAAAACAGAATGGACTCGTCCATGTGTTGCGAACAGGCATTGAAAACCTTGAAATCGTTTCAAAAAAGTTGACCTTACATCCCATAGCACCAAATCCTGTAACGGATTTTCTTCATATATCTTTTTTTTTAAATCAATCTGAGACAATTACTTACTTTTTAACGAACCTAACTGGACAAATCGTTTATACTTTTAGAGAACTGTATGCCAACGGCGCGCACCAAATTCAAATCCCCACTGCTTCATTTCCAACAGGTTTATACCGTTTGGTTTTAAATGAAAATGGACATTTGCACCAACGCCCGCTTTTGATAACACATTGATAATCAACTGAAAAGACTTTTTTATACATCGTATTGCAAAAGTGATTTTGCAATGCCCTTGGGCATTTTATGCCCGATAGTAACAGCCTATAACAAACAATTATTTTTAAAAATGATGTGTTCCCAAAACCCAACAACGATGGTTAGAAGTTTTTTTACGTATGGTCTTTTACTGATTTTCAGTATCCTTACCACCCGCGTTGAAGCGCAAAATCGGCTCTCGTTAACTTTAACGCAAGCCGCTCCGCAGACTGTAAATGTCGGCGATACGCTGAATGTCGATTTAGTGGTTCAAAATTTTGATAGTATTGCCAGTTTTCAATACACAATGGAGTGGGATTCGACCCTATTGCAATATGCGAGTATCTCCAATATTGCGATTCCAGATGCAGGTAATTTCCTTTCCTATTTGGTTTCGCCTGCCCGATTAACGGTGGGTTGGAATACGGGTAATGGTACGTTTCGGTCGGTGGCGAATGGCACTGCGATTTACCGCCTTCGATTGCGGGCGCGGGCAGCAGGCACTTATTGGGCTCGGATTATGACGGGTGCTGCGCCAACGCCTATCGAAATTGTCAAGTTTTCAGGGGCAACCGTGTTGCCAACGATTGTCAATTTGGGCAATTCGCCAAACAGTTCCAGCACTGCTTTAGCGGTAGCAGCCGTTCCTGCGGGCAATTCGACGGTAACGAGTGGTGATGTCGTTTTTGTGGATGTTACAGCGCGTAATTTTTTAAATGTCGTTACAGCTCAATGGGCGATGCAATGGAATTCAACAGCATTGCGTTTCGACTCCTTGACGGCATTAAATTCGGTATTACCCTTAGACCCCAGTTTTATTGGAACAGCACAATCGTCAACAGGCAATTTATATTTTGCATGGAATAGTTCACGCGGTTCGAGTACGTTACCCGATGGAGCTGTTTTATTCCGCCTTTGCTTTCGGGCGGTGGGCGCGAGTGGCACGAGTTCCAATGTTTCCTTCGTGAGCGCGAATGGCACGACCATAGAAGTTTATAAAGCGACCAATACTGGCAATGTTTTAGTCCCTTTAGAACCTCAAAATGCAGCTATCAGCATCCAAGGCAGCAGTGGCAACTCGACGCTTTTGAAATTTTATCCAGAGCGGACGCTTGCAACCGCAACAGGTGCAGAAGTTTGTGTTCCGATGAAAGTCGATAATTTTACAGGCGTAGGCGGGATTCAAGGTTCGATTCGGTTTGATTCTACGAAATTAACTTATACGCGGATTGCCAATATCCATCCCTTGATGCTTGGCATGAGTCAAGATGCCAGTTTTGCTTTTACCGCAAATACAGGTACGATTCGGTATTCTTGGTCGCATTCGCGAGGCATTAGCGTCACGTTGCCGAATAATACAGCGATGTTTGATGTTTGTTTAAATTCAAATGTAGTGGTAAATGATTCAGCTTTCGTCCGTTGTGTGCAAGACCCACTCAAAATATTGGCTTTGGATGAAGGGGGTACGACGATACCTTCTACTTTTGCGAGCAATTTTGTGGTCATGCCTGCTGTCAGCGTGATTCCGATTTTAGTCATCAGCACCACAACGAATGTAAAATGTAATGGTGGAACGGATGGCGCAGTCACTTTGACCACTGTGAGTGGTGGTAATGGCACTTATACGTATGCTTGGACGGGCGCGAATAACTTTACGGCAACGACCAAAGATGTTACTGGTTTAAGAGCAGGCCGTTATATCGTCGTTACAACAAGTGGTACTTCTACCAGCAATGATACGTTCAATATTTCAGAACCCACACAATTAGCTGCTACACAAGCTGTTACAAATATCAATTGTGCGCAAATGGCAACGGGTTCGATTGTAATGACCGTAACGGGTGGTACAACGCCTTACACGTATTTATGGAGCAATGCTGCAACGACTCAAAATATTACCAATATCGCGGCAGGTCCATACTCGGTAACGGTATTGGATGCCAATCTTTGTCGCTTAACACCTGCAACGGCTTTGGTTACAGAACCAACGGCATTGACGGTGGATATTGCAAGTGCAACCAATATAACTTGTAATGCTGCCAATAATGGTGAAATTCGATTGACGGTTGCAGGTGGTACTGCACCTTATTCGATGCGGTGGGCTGGCCCGAATGCGTTTAGTGCTACAACGCAAAATTTAGTTTCGTTAGCAGCAGGCAGTTATACGGTGACGGTGACGGATAGTCGCCAATGTGCGAAAACGTCTCAACCCATTGTGATTACAGAACCTGCGGTTTTGGCTTTGGGTACACCAACCCTAACGGCTTCTTCTTGTGGTCAAGCGAATGGTGCGATTACGGTTGCTCCGACTGGTGGAAACACGCCTTTTACGTATTCATGGACGGGTCCAAACGGTTTTACCGCAACAACAGCCGCTTTGACCGGTTTACAAGCAGGCAATTATGCAGTGACCGTAAAGGATGCCCAAAATTGTACAGTTTCCAATAGTGCCGCAATAACGGTTACAGATGCCGCTTCGAGTTTGGCGATTGGTCAACCAACGATTACAGCCGCTTCTTGTGGACAATCGAACGGTGCTATCAATGGAATCGTGGTAACAGGCGGTGCAGGGGCAGTGACTTATTCATGGACAGGTGCGAATAATTTCACCTCGACCCAATTAAATATCAGCAATTTAGCAGCAGGCAATTACATTTTGACCGCGAGAGATGCGAATAATTGTTCTGTATTACAAAATATTACGGTCAATACTCAAAATTCAACGTTGAGTATCACGCCAACAATTGTACACACTCGTTGCGGATTGCCAAACGGCGATATTGCAATTGTAGTGACAGGCGCGACAGGGGCAACCACCAATCGTTGGACGGGTCCGAATAACTTTGCAAGTACGGATGCCCATTTAATGGGCATGCTTGCAGGTGCGTATCAATTGACGGTAACGGACGCGTCAGGTTGTACCGCATCGATTTCGGCAACGGTCAATGCAAGCACCACGATTTCGATTCCAACACCAACAACCACCGCAGCAACTTGTGGACAAAGCAATGGTACGATTACGCTTGGCGCAATCACGGGTAGCACTGGCGGCCCTTACACTTTTGCTTGGTCTAACAATGCAACGACGCAAAATTTGACTAACCTTGCAGGGGGTACTTATACGGTGATGGTGCGAGACGGTGTTTGCGAGAAATCTGCATCGGCGACTGTGGGTTCTGTCAATTCAACCTTAGTGATTGGCGCACCAAGCGTTATTTTCACCCAATGTGGTGGATTGAATGGTGCTATCAATGTAACGGTGACGGGCGGCACAGGTGCTTTAACCTATGCTTGGACAGGTACGAATAATTTCACTGCGAACACCTTGAATGTCAGCAATTTAGGAGCAGGTACCTACAGCCTTTTGGTAACAGATGCAACGAGTTGTACCGCAACTTTAAATTCGGTCATTGTTTTAGACAACCCAACAACGTTGACCATTGGCACCCCTGCAACCACCACAGCAGATTGTGGCGTTTCAAATGGTGCAATTAATTTAACAGTTTCGGGCGGTTCTGCTCCGTACACGTACGCATGGCAAGGACCGAATAGCTTTGCAGCAACGACTCAAAATCTTACAGGTTTAGCAACAGGCGCGTATTTCGTGACCTTGACGGATAATGCAGGTTGTACGAAAACCGCTTCCGCAACCATCGTATCAGGCAATTCAACATTGACGATTGACAATCCAAGTATTATCAATGTTCGTTGTAATGGTGGTTCGGATGGAATTATCATGGTCAATCCAATAGGCGGTTTTACACCTTACACGTATTCATGGACGGGTCCGAATGCGTTTCGCGCAACGACAAAAGATGTATTTGGTTTATTACCAGGCAGTTATACAGTGGTGGTGACGGATTCACGCGGTTGTACTTATACGTCTATGGCGTTGAACATCGTACAACCTGCGGCAACTTTGGGCGGCAGAACGACGGTTAATCCCGTTTTATGTCGCGGAGAAAGCACCGGTGGTGTGTATTTAGAAGTTTTTGGAGGCACACCGCCCTACACTTACCTTTGGTCTGGCGGCGACCGCAATATCAATATTCCAAATGCAAGTGCGGGTACGTATAGCGTAACGATTACGGATTTTAATAGTTGTACATTCACACCGCCTGTGGCAACTGTGATAGAGCCAGCAGAAGCCTTGACTTTGGGTGCGCCGAATGTAAGCCAAATCACTTGTTTTGGCGAAACGAATGGTTCGATTTCCATCAACGTAACGGGCGGCATTTTGCCTTATCAATACGCATGGACGGGACCGAATAACTTTACGTCTTCCAATTTAACAATTGACCGTTTAATACCGGGTACGTATAATTTGCGGGTTCAAGATGCAAACGGTTGTATTAAAACAACCGCCATCAATGTGACGCAACCATCCGCAGCATTGAGCATCACAGGGGTTCCAACACCTGCAAATGGTGCGCGGAACGGAGCGGTGACAACTTCCATCATTGGCGGTACAGCACCCTTCACCTACGCTTGGGGCAATGGCGCGATTACCTCCAATTTGACCGATTTAGCACCTGGAACCTATCCTTTGACGGTGACGGATGCAAATCGTTGTACGGCAAACAATCGTTTTGTCGTAGGCGGCACGATTGGCGATTCTTTGATTGTAAATATTGTAAATACACAACAAGCGGGTTGCCCCAATCAAACATTGGGTACTATCGACGCAAATGTATCTCGCGGAACCGCACCTTACACGTATGAGTGGCGGGAATTAGGTTCTAATCAAGTGGTTGGAACGACTCCAAATTTAACGAATTTGGGTGCAGGTCAATATCGTTTGCGGGTGACGGATGCTCAAAGTGGTGTAGGTATCTCGCAAGTAGTGACGTTGAGAAATGCTGCACAAGGCATTCGGGTAGATAGTGTGATTTTACCAGAAACGTGTTTAGGCAGAGATGGCAGCATTGATTTAGTGGTTACGCCATCGAATGGCAATTATAATTATCGTTGGAGCGACCTTGCGGATAATATCCAAGACCGTTTTGGCATCCGCGCAGGCACATACAGTGCAACGGTAACTGGTGAATATGGTTGTGTCGTAACGTTACCGACGTTGCGCGTAGCTTATACGCCTTGTCCGTTGACGGCAACGATTCGGAATACGACGAATATAGACTGTTATGGAGGTCGAAATGGCAAGATTGCGTTCACGATAGAAGGTGGAGACCCGATTTATCGGATTGCATGGAGCAGCAGCCAAAGTAATGGTAGAGATAGCATCAATCCACCATCTCGGAACGGTGCTTTTGAGATGAATAATTTGGCAGCAGGCACCTATCGCATCACGATAACGGATGCCAATGGTCAAATCATTCAAAAAGTACAAGAAGTAACGCAACCCGATTCGATTCGCGTTTTGTACTCCGTTCAACCCGATAATGGGAGCCGCAATGGGAGCATTACGTTGACCGTAACGGGCGGTACACCGACTTATGGTTATCAGTGGAATAATGGAGAACGTTCCAGAGATTTATTTGGATTAGAAGGTTGTAAAAGTTATAGCGTAACCTTGATGGATTCAAAAGGTTGTATTGGATATTCTCAAAACATATATGTATCTTGTTCAACCCCAGATACCTTGCGCATTACACGGGTGAATATTCAACCTGTCAATTGCCAAAGTGATAGAACGGGCAGTGTGAATGTAGAAGTAGCAGGTGGCGTTTCGCCTTATCAATACTTGTGGAAAGATTTGCAAGGCAATCCCGTAAGTACTTCGCCAAGTTTGTTAGGTGTTACTGCGGGTGTCTATACCTTGAATTTGAGTGATTCGCGCCGCCCTAATCAGGCGTTATTGGTTCAAATTTTCAATGTTTCAACGCTTTCTAATTTGGCAGTTTCGATTAATACGTTACCATCAAGTGGTTTAGCAGACGGTTCTGCGGCGGCGACGGTGACGGGCGGTTTGCCAAGACAAAACAATTACACGTACGCATGGAGTGCAGGTACGGCAACGAATGACGGCAAAGGTTCCACTAATTTTGTACCTGGTACTTATACGGTGACGGTTTCGGATTCGCTTTGTTCGGTAACGAAATCCTTCACGATTATCAAAGATACCGCAAGAGGCGATATAACGACCCGGATTATTTCCAATTATAATGGTTTCAACTTGCGTTGTTTCCGCAGTTGTGATGGGATTGCAACCGTTTTGGAGGTTCCAGGTGGAGTCGCACCCTTCCGCTACGAGTGGGAAACGGGCGAAACCAAAGTAACTGCACAACAATTGTGTGCAGGAGTCAATAAAGTAACGGTGACGGATGCAAACGGACGCAAATTCTACGGTTCAACGAAAGATTTAACGCAACCGAATGAATTGAATGTCAGCGTTTTAATAACACAACCAAGTAATGGCAGCGTCGCAGATGGCTCGGCAAAAGCGGTTGCAATCGGTGGTATTGGTACGTATGATTACTTATGGTCGGACAAAGGAGCAACGCGGTTATCGGATGTGGATAAATTGCCTGCGGGCAAATACAGTGTTTTGGTAACGGATAGAAATGGTTGTTCGGTGACGAAATCGGAGATTGTATTGAAAGGCGATACGACGAATTATTGTTTGGAAACATCGCCGTTAATGTCGGTCAATGTAGATAAAGATGGTAAAAACGATTATTTCCGCATTCGCCGTTGCGATTTCAAATCGGTTGGCTTACAAATATTTAATCGTTGGGGACAATTGGTTTTTGAAACAGACGATTATTTCGATGAGTGGGACGGCAAGGATAGAAATGGCAAATTAGTACCAGAAGGTGGTTATTTCTACATCATCCGCGCAGGCAAAGGCGGTGGACGCGTCGAAACAAAACGCGGTACATTAACCATCTTGCGCGATAACTAATTTTTTATAAGAAATTATTAGAATACAATTGGAACACGGATGACACGGATTAGGCAGATTTTCGCGGATTTTTTTATCAAAATCCAAGCAAAAATCAAAAAAATCCGTGAAAATTTGCCCAATCCGCGTCATCCGCGTTCCAATAGTATCCCAAACAGCACATTCAACCTATTAACAAACATTCAATTTTTAAATAAAATGAAAAAAGTAATACGAATCTTAAGCATATTTGCTGTCCTCAGCACCCAAGTAACGACTGTCAATGCCCAAGATGAAGGCGTTTTCAACCATTACATTTTAAATCCAGTGTTAATCAATCCTGCCTTTACAGGAATGGATAACAAACATTATCTTTTTGCGCATTATCGCCAACAATGGTCTGGCGTAGAAGGCGCACCGACAACTTATGCGTTGAGTTATAATGGTCAAATCAATGAAAATATTGGGATTGGCGCGTATGGTTTTTCGGAAAAAGTAGGCGCGATTGACCGTCAACGCGGACAAATTTCGTATGCGTATCATTTCAATGAAAGACATTGGAAAGCAGGCGTTGGTTTTTCGACCGAATTTCACCGCCTCAAATTAGACCCATCTGTTATGGATGGCGCGAGAAACAGTTTTTATGAATTGGGCGATAGGGTTGCAGAAGATGCCGTTCAAGGTTTTTCTTTTTTTGACGCAACCTTCGGGGCTAATTTTGTATTAGATGACAAGTTTTTTGTAGGTTTGTCAACACCCAATTTGATTCGGGCGCGACTCGGCACTTTTGGACGCGATGACAGCCGTAGAAGTACTACGTTTCGCCAAATATTGTTATACACAGGTTACAAATTCAAAACCAATGGCATCAGCATTGAGCCTTCGATCCAAACGCGCCGCGTCTTAGACGCGCCTTTTGAAGTCGATTTCAATTGCAAAGCAGGTTTTTTGGAAGATAAGTTAATCGTAGCAGGCACGTATCGTCCTGGACCGACAGGCGTATTAAGCCTCATGGTCGGTACGAAACAACCAACTTTTCAATTATATTATTCTTATAACAATTCGTTATCGGAATTTAGCAGCCGCGCCAATTACGCGACGACGCATGAAATCACGTTAGGTTTTGAATTTAACAAACCTGAATCGGCGGCTCAAAAGAAAAAAAGAGAAAAAGCAGAAGCCCGCAAACTTAAAAAAGGCGAGTAATTCGATGGGAATCATCGGTTTTTGGAACATGTAAATGATTGAAATTCAACAAGATATACAATTTTTTTGTAAAGAATTGGTTTTTGGGATGGCCCTTCTCCGAATATTCGGCGGGGGGCTTCTCAATTTCGATACGGTGCGTCGTTTTTGGATATACTTTGCGTTGGTTGGTTTTGCGATAGGATGGATGTACGGATTCAACGGATTCGCATCGATTGGTACGGATTAAAAAAAATCCGTACCAATCGGTGCAAATCCGTTGAATCCGTACATCCATCCTACCACAAAACCATCGTGCATAAAGTATAGCAGCGAATATAAAATTTTGCAACTTTTTTTTTTCAAAATTGTCTGTATTAAAATATGGCAAACACGCCTTTGTGCGTTTACAAAAAGAAACCAATCAACCATCATTTAAAAAAACAATCCATTAAAAAAATGAAAAGCACTCTTTTCTTCGCATTAAGCCTTTGCGGGTTATTTTCAAGTTGCACATTCGCACAATCAAACCCTCAAATCCTCGAAAAATACGAAAAACCAACCTTGCGCGGCGCGGGAGCTATCCAAAAAAGTACCCGCAAAGTTGAAAATTTCACAGGCGTTGCCTCCGAAGTGAATGCAGATATTTTTTTGACGGTCGGTGCGTATCATTTTGAAATCACAGGTCAAGAAAACCTCACTGCCGCCCTCAAAGTGGAAGTCAAAAACAATGTTTTACACCTCTGGTTTGACCAAGAAGTGAAAATGGATTACAATAAAAAATTGAAAATCAAGATTTCCGCGCCAGCTTATGCGTCATTGAGTTTGGCGGGCAGTGGCAGCACCGATTTGAATGACGCGCTGACGAGCGAATCGTTTAACCTCACGATGGCAGGTTCAGGAACCGTACGCATACCGAAATTAGCGGTTAAAGAATTGACCGCTACCTTATCCGGTTCAGGTCGTTTTCAATTGGGCGGCAAGGCGGATTTGATGCACTTGACCTTATCAGGCAGTGGGATGATGGAAACGGCAATGGTCGCGGCGGGCGATGTGAATGCCGTTGTCAGTGGCAGTGGGCAGATTTATTGCAAACCGACAGGCGATTTGAATGCGACTATCAGTGGCAGTGGCAATATCCGTTATCGCGGCAAACCGCGCAATGTGCATACGGCGATTAATGGCTCTGGCACCGTCGAAGTTGAATAATGATATACCGTTTGGAGGGTTTGAAGCCCTCCAAACCATTCCCATATAAGTCGTTTTTGTGAAAAGCGCGTAACTTTGTAAAAAAATTAAAACCATGAGTCGAATTATTTTAGATTTGCATAGTGAAAAGGACGTATTATTCTTCTTGGCTTTAGCGGAACGTTTTAATGCGACCGTTATAGCGGTAACGCCCGCAATCGTCCCCAAAACAAAAAAATCCATTTTTTGGTTACATGAATTGTCCAAACAAAAATTTCCATAATAAAATGATTGGATACATTCCTATCCATTGATTGACTCAATTTTTATATATTTTTAAAACAATTTTTTTGTTTTTCACAACAAATTATTTAAAAAGTGGTCAGATTTTGGATAAATGCTTATCTTTGTTCTTATTTTAAAACCTTTACTACGAAAGGTGTTTCATAAGACATTGATTATCAATTTATTGTAAACCACTACATGCATGACTCAAGAAGTAGAATATAACGAAGATAATATTCAATCCTTAGATTGGAAAGCGCACATCCGCCTTCGACCTGGGATGTATATTGGGAAATTAGGCGATGGCGCAGCTCCAGATGATGGGATTTACGTCCTCATCAAAGAAATCATTGATAATTCAATCGACGAATTTGTCATGGGTTATGGCAAAACGGTCGAAATTCGATTGGAAGACAGTCATATTTCGGTGCGGGATTTTGGTCGCGGGATTCCTTTGGGCAAGGTGATTGAATGTGTTTCGCAAATCAATACGGGCGGTAAATATGATTCAAAAGCATTTAAAAAGTCAGTTGGTTTGAATGGAGTGGGAACGAAAGCGGTCAATGCACTCGCTTCTTACTTCAAAGTCGTGGCCATTCGGGACGGGCAAATGAAAATAGCTGAATTTTCAGGTGGCGAACTGACTCAAGAGTATCCACTCCAAAAAACGGATTTGCCCAATGGTACGCTGATGAAATTCAAGCCTGATAACACCATTTTCAAACAATTTAAGTTTAAAACGGAGTTCATTGAGAGCCAATTGTGGAATTATGCCTATTTAAATTCGGGTTTAAAACTCCTTTTCAATGGCAAAACCTTTGCTTCCAACAATGGTTTACTCGACTTATTGACTCGAAAAATCGGGGAAGATGCGGTCGAATATCCTGTAATTTTCCTCAAAGGCGCGGATATTGAGATTGCGATGACGCACGGCAGGCATTACGGCGAGCAATATCACACCTTTGTCAACGGGCAAAATACGACTCAAGGCGGGACGCATTTGATGGCATTCAAAGATGCATTGGTTCGAGTCGTGCGTGAACATTTCAATAAAACCTATGAACCACAAGATATTCGAGCCTCGATTATCGCGGCGATTAGTGTTCGGATTGAAGAACCTGTTTTTGAATCGCAAACCAAAACCAAATTGGGTTCGCAAAATATCGCGCCTGAAGGAGCGTCTTTGCGCACGTTTGTAAGCGATTTTTTGAAAAAAGCATTGGATGATTTTTTACATAAAAATAAAACCGTTGCCGACGCACTCAAACGCCGCATTGAACAAAACGAGCGCGAGCGCAAAGAAATTGCCGGTATCAAGAAAATTGCGACAGAACGCGCCAAAAAAGCCAATATTCACAATAAAAAATTGAGAGATTGTCGTTTTCATTGGGGCGAAAAAGGAGACGCTCTTAAAAATGCACAATCGACTTTATTCATCACAGAGGGCGATTCGGCGAGTGGGTCGATTACCAAATCGCGGAATGTGGAGACCCAAGCGGTCTTTAGCCTGCGCGGAAAACCATTGAATTGTTATGGATTGACCAAAAAAGTGGTTTATCAGAATGAAGAATTTAATCTTTTGCAACACGCGCTGAATATTGAAGATGGGATTGAGTATTTGCGATACAATCGGGTCGTGATTTCGACGGATGCGGATGTGGATGGCATGCACATCCGATTGTTGATGTTGACGTTTTTTCTACAATTTTTTCCCGATTTGGTGCGAAATGGGCATTTATACATCCTGCAAACACCCCTTTTTAGGGTGCGCGATAAGAAAAATACCTATTATTGCTACTCCGAAGGCGAAAAACAAGCGGCGATTCGCAAGTTGAAAGGCAATGCTGAAATTACACGATTTAAAGGATTGGGCGAGATTTCACCTGATGAATTTGGAGCATTTATCGGCGAAGACATTCGACTCGAACCAGTCGTTTTAACCGAAGATTGTAATATCGACCAGACTTTGGAATATTATATGGGCAAAAATACGCCTGAACGACAAGATTTTATCATTGAAAATTTGCGGTTGGAGTTGGAAGAAATGGAAGATGCTATCGAAATTAAAGAAGCGATGGAAGCAGCCGTATAAAAAGCTCGACAACAACGTTTGGAGGGTTTCAAACCCTCCAAACGTTCTATTATATTGAAAATCAACACTTTATCCTACTACCGCAATTGTTTTTGAATTTTAATATAATTTTGAATCATATTCATATCCACTACGCCTTGCAAATTGCCCCTATTTTGTGCTGCATCGGGTTCAAAAACAGGTAGTAAATATTGTTCGGTCTCTGACATTTTAATATAAATTGTTTTAATCGTATCTTGTTTAGAAGCTGTCTGATAGGGAGCATCCTTGTTTTTAATAGATTGTTGACTTAAAAAATCATCAATCGTATCAGCCGCTTTTTTTTGATTAGAAGCCTCAATTAAAGTCTCTCGAGCAAGAATACCTACGATATGCTCGCCAGAAACAATTAAAAAATCACTTTCAATACCTTTTGTCAATGCCGTGATAGGCAAGTGCATCGGGTCAGACCCTTGAAAAGTAGTGAATTGCGTCCGCAAAACGTTGGACACCGTATGTCGTTTTAACAATTCATCTAAAACAACTTGTTGATATTCTTTCTGTGTCGCCCGCCACATGAAAAGGCTGAAACCGACCAACAACCATTCTGATTTAAAAGAGCCAGTGTTAAAATAATGCCACAATCCTGTGCTGTGTACCAACAAAACCACTACCACTGCATAACTAATCCCTGCGGCAAGTTGCGTCGCACGCGTCCTGCCCAATTGCGTAGCGGCTAAGGCGCGAAATACCCGAGAACCATCCATCGGAAACGCAGGAAACATGTTGAATATCGCTAATGCTCCATTCGCTTGCAACAAGGCTATCCATAAAAGCAAATCAGGTTGTGTAATCAAGGCATTGGGTTGCCCCATTAAGCTTTCTATGAACGTTAATTTATATCCGTAAAAGGTTAATAATAAAATACTTATTATTAAAAATAAAAAAAAATTCACAAAAGGTCCCGCGATAGCAACCACCGCTTCTTGCATCGGATGATGGAAGGTATTTTCCAATCGCGCTACCCCGCCGACAGGCAATAAAATAATATCTTTGGTTTTAATCTTGTAATAACGAGCCGCCAAAGCATGCCCCAATTCGTGTAACAAGACACACCCGAATAAAGCAATGATAAATAAAACAAATAATATCAATGTTTTAGCCGGCGCGTGTCGTACGAAATAGAGGTAGGCGGGAAATGCCAATAATAAAACGAAAGAACCATGTAATAAAATAGGAATGCCTGCGATACGAGCAATTTGAATTGTATATTTCATCTATTTTTCGGCAAAGATAAACTATTTTTTTTATCGTAAGGACTTTAAGAACACTTACGTAAAGTCCTCCATTTTATAGGGACTTTAAGAACACTTACGTAAAGTCCCTCCTTTTTTTGGTCAAGTTAAAAAAAAACCTTAAATTGGCACGAAATTCTAATCTGTTAAAGATTAATTCACTCAAAACTTTAAATTGTAACTCCAACCGATTACGATGCACAATAGTTTTACATCGGACGCATACGTTCTTAAAAAAATGGCAACTCGACAACATAAAAAAGTTATCCTTGTAGAAGATAATTTGGCGGATGTAGAATTAGTCAAAATTTCGGTCCGCGAATTGACCATGCCTGTTGAACTGATTCACGTAGGCGATGGTCAAGAATTGCTTCGTTTCTTGAAAACGAGTACCATTCTAAATGATATCGGAGTCATTCTCTTGGATTTGAATATGCCAAGAGTGAGTGGATTGGATGTTTTGCGCCATATGCACAAAGATCCCGCATTGAATAAAATCCCAGTTGTCATGTTTACGACTTCCAATAGTCGAACGGATATTATGAAATGTTACGAATTGGGTGCGAAAGCCTTTGTTTGTAAACCATTGGATATCAATGATTTCAATGATTCGATTCGCTCCATTGTGGAGTTTTGGACTTCGGTAAATATTTTACCTGTGGTCAATTAGGGGGAGCTGGAGCAAGATTTTAAAAGAAAAAAGCGGCATAACTGAAACATCAGTTACGCCGCTTTTTTTGATGGAGCATTAAGCCTTGACGCTCAATTAGTTATTGAAGTTCAAACCTAAAGACTTCATTGTTTCCATATCTAAGTTACCAACAGGCAAACCTTTGTCTTTTTGGTACTTGACTAACGCAGCTTTAGTTTGCGCACCGAAAACGTTGTCAGCTGGCCCTGGGTCATAACCACGAGTTTTCAAAGCGTGTTGTAAAGCACGGATGTTTGATGGATTGTTCATGGTTGTACCACAAACAACTTCTCTCCACTCAGAGAAACCACCTGCTTTTACCAACTGACGACGGGTGTATGTAGAGTACTCAGCAGGCACGTTTACGTCACGTGTAGCAGGCGCACTTGTCATTTGACGGCGTGTTTGAGTTGAATATTGAGCAGGAATCGTTGTTTCAGTGTACGTCGCAGGCGTTTTAACAACTTGCTTCGTTACTGTAGAATACTGTGCAGGAATGCTTTCTTCTTTAGTAGTAGCAGGTGTTTTCAACACTTGTTTCGTGATAGTACCATACTCAGCAGGGATTGTTTCTTCACGGAAAGTCGCAGGTGTTTTAACCACTTGACGCGTTACCGTTCTGTACTCTGCTGGAGTTGATTCTTCTTTCACGGTTTCAGGCGTTTTCAACACTTGTTTCGTAACCGTTCTGTATTCAGCTGGAATCACTTCTTCCTTAACACCTGCAGGTGTAGCTACTTTTTGAACCGTACGAGTTGCCATTCTTGCAGGGATTGGTGTTTTTTTAACACAACCAGCATCCGCAACACCTGTTGCATCACAACCTTTGTTAATCATTTTAGTGATAGTTTTGTACTCTTCTGGCACTTCAACCAAACACCAAACCAAACAATCGTTCGGGTCACTTGACAAACATGCTTTGTCACCTTGTTTTTTAACCCACTTTGTTTCTTTTTCTCTTACTTTCACACGCTCCGTCATAGACTCAAAACGGGGTTGCATTACTTCCACTCTTTCGCTTGGACCTTCCGCTTCGTACTGCTCAGTAGCCGTTTCGTAAGTTGCAGGCACTTCCATTACACGCTTGCTTTCCGCTTTGCTTTGGATAGTCTCTGTAACCGTTTCAAAAGTAGCAGGCACTGGAATCAAACGCTTCGCTTCTGGTTTAACCATTACAGTTTCAGAAATCGTTTCGTAAGTTGCAGGCACTGGTACCAAACGCTTACTTTCACCTTTAGTCATCACTTTCTCAGTAACTGTTTCGTAGGTTGCAGGTACTGAAATTAAACGCTTGCTTTCTGGCTTCGTCATGATGGTTTCCGTTACAGTCTCATACGTAGCAGGAATCGCAGTGACGCGCTTGCTTTCCGCTTTGACTAAAACTTGGTCAGACACGCTACCATATTGAGCAGGAACGGCTTCACGACGGATAGATGAACCCTTCGTTTCAACGGTTTCTGTTTTAGTTTCGTACTGATCTGGAATCATACACTTTGCATAGCACTTACCAGGCTGAGCATTCGGTGGCGTATCTTGCGCGAAAGCCATTACTGCACCGAAAGACATAGCTGCAGAAAGAATCAGGTTTAATCTTCTCATAACTCTGAGTTTGGTTTAAGAATGAATTAGAAAAATTTTAATGAATGAATTGCACGTAAATATTATTTTTAAAATATTCAGCCGTTTGAATGATTCGGTTTGACTTAGGATTTTTAGGATTATTTGGATGGAATCAGGATTTTTTTACAAAAAAAAATCCTGACTCCATCCAAATAATCCTAAAAATTCTAAGTCAAACTTACAACGCGATTGTTAATCCATTGATTTACAATCCTATAACCTTTTATTAACACTATTTTAAACAGAAAATTGTTTCGACAGAACGAATACTTATGCAAATTTAAAAACTTTTTGGAAAACAGATATAATATCTCGAAATTATTTTTGTTTGCAACTCATAATCCGCGCTCTCGGAAAAGGAACGGACGTTTCCGTTCTTCATCAATATTTTAATATCATCTTTTTTCTTATTATAGGTACGGTTACTTTCTTTGCCCGTAAAAACCCAATAACGGATTTCTGCCTCAGATAATTGTGGAAACTGTTGTTTAATGAGTGCTTCCGCCGCCGCAATTTCCGAAGGTGTTATCACCGTATTTTGCAAACGACTTTTAAACAGTTTTCGATGTAGTATGCACTTCGCCAGATAGGATAAAATGAGGTCGCCATGTATGGTCCATTGTTTTAACGATGCAATAATATCAATATCATCTAACATGGCAAAATGATTCGGCAACTTTTTAATATTTTTTTTATCCATATCTATAAACGACTGATTTAAAAAATAGTTTAAATTACCAAAACTTTCAATACGTGTACCTTCTTGAACCAATTGTTTAGCGCGTTGCAATGTTTTAATCAACATTTGCTCGGCGGACAACACCGTTTTATGTAAATACACTTGCCAATACATCAATCGCCGCGCTATCAAAAAATGCTCTACACTGTAAATGCCTTTTTCTTCAACGACTAATTCGCCTTCAAACACATTCAACATTTGTATCAATCGATCGTGCCCAACCGAACCTTCTGTCACGCCTGTAAAAAAACTGTCGCGGGACAAATAATCCAATCGATCCATATCAAGTTGTCCAGAAACCAATTGATGTAAGAATTTTCTGGAATACGTTCCTTTGAAAATTGTTATCGCCAATTGTAATTGTCCGTTGAAATGTTGATTGAGCTGTTCCATAAATAAAATCGACATTTCTTCGTGATGAATGTCAATAATCGTATGTTCGAGCGCGTGTGAAAAAGGTCCATGACCGATATCATGCAACAAAATGGCTATACAAACCGCCTCAGCCTCTATCTCCGAAATGTCAACTCCTTTATTGCGCAATACTTCAACTGCGCGAGTCATCAAATGATACGCCCCAAGTGCGTGATGAAAGCGGGTGTGTAACGCTCCAGGATAAACGTAAGAAGTCAATCCTAATTGTGAAATACGCCGCAAACGTTGAAAAAAAGGATGTTCAATGATTTCCAACAAAATACCTACAGGAACACTAATGAATCCATAAACAGGATCGTTGAAAATTTTGACCTTTTTTTGCATTTGATTTTTAACTAAATATTAACATAAATGCCTTCAACAAAATCACGATGTAAATTTAGGATAAAAAATTATTACAACGTATCTTTTTATTCAAAAATTTTTAAAAAAAAATAACTTTTTTTTATTATTTCTAATCAAGGCGGTTTCGCGGTGCAAATTTTTTAAAAAAAATCTCGTTTTAAGAAATTTAAAAGCAATTATTTTAAAAAAAAGAAGAAAAAGACTCTCTATTGGGCAAAAAATTTGTTTTTTGATTTTTTTTCAAAAAACAAATTTTTCGCCCAATAACCCACTCTGACGGCATGAAATTTCCTAATGATGAAGGACATCCTATGATAAGATGATTTTTTACAAAAAGAATCGATCTTATTCCAAAAATCGAACCAATCCAAGTCCAACTTGATTACTTTTGTTGGGCGTAAATAAGGTTAAGCTAATTTTGCAAATACCGTTCCAAATATTATTTTGGCGTATTCTGTATTACATTGATAATCAAAGATATATATTTTAAACCCTTTTTAAGGTAGAAAAAAAGATGGACAAAATTAGAATTTTGTGGGCTGATGATGAAATTGATTTATTGAAACCGCATACTTTTTTTTTAAAACAAAAAGGTTATGATGTGGTGACGGTCACGAATGGGCATGACGCGCTGGAAGAGTGCGAAACACAACGTGATTTTGATGTGGTCTTTTTGGATGAATCCATGCCCGGTTTGACAGGTTTGGAAACATTGGCACGGTTGAAGGAAAATTTCCCGCATTTGCCCGTCGTCATGATTACCAAAAATGAGGCAGAACATGTCATGGATTCCGCGATTGGCGCACAAATCAAAGATTATTTGATAAAACCCGTCAATCCCAATCAAATTTTGATGACTTTGAAACGCATTACGGATAAAAAACGCCTTATCAATGAAAAAACCAATGCGGATTATCAACAAAATTTCATCGAATTATTCAATCAAATTAATGCTGGATTGAATATGGCGGAGTGGGTCGAAGTGTATAAAAAAATTATTAGTTGGGAATTGCGCATGGACGCGGGCAATAATACCGAAATGGTCGAAATCCTAACCGACCAAAAAAGTGAAGCAAATAAGGCTTTTTCCAAATATGTGGCTAAAAATTATGTGGATTGGTTGGGCAAAAACAAGCATAACGCGCCTTTGATGTCGCATCAACTGATGCGTAACAAAGTGTTGCCGTACTTGGGCGATGGCGTTCCGACCGTAATGTTATTGTTGGATAACCTGCGTTTTGACCAATGGAAGGTTTTAGAACCGATTATTTCTGAATTATATCGAGTGGAGGAGGAAGATTATTTTTGTTCGATTCTGCCCGCGAGTACGCAATACAGTCGAAATGCGATTTTTTCGGGCTTGCTGCCTGCGGATATTGAGGCGCGTTTTCCCGATAAATGGTTGAATGATTCGGAAGATGGCGGTAAAAATTTGCATGAACACGAGTTTCTGGGCGACCAATTGAAACGCACCTTGCGCAAAGATATTAAATTTGATTATGTTAAAATTACCAATGTCGCGGCAGCTAAACAGTTGAATGACAATATTATACGTTACGTAAACAATGATTTAAGCGTTATCGTATATAATTTTATTGATATGCTTTCTCATGCACGGACAGAGATGGAAGTCTTAAAAGAATTGGCAGGCGATGAAACGGCATATCGGTCTTTGACGCGTTCCTGGTTTATCCATTCGCCGATTTGGTCCGCTTTGCAACGCTTGGCAGAAAAAAATATTCGATTGATTATTACGACGGATCATGGTACGATTCGCGTTAAAACGCCTTCACGGGTGGTGGGCGATAAGGAAACGACGACGAATCTGCGGTATAAAGTTGGACGGAATTTACAATATGATAGGAAAGATGTGTTGGAAGTGCGCGACCCGAAAACGGCAGGTTTGCCGCGTCCGAATGTGAGTTCGACGTATATTTTTGCGAAAGAAGATACGTTTTTCTTATATCCAAATAATTATAATTATTTTAATAATTATTATAAAAACACCTTCCAACATGGCGGGATTTCGTTGGAAGAATTGATTTGCCCCGTGATACGCTTGCGCTCTAAGTAACGGTTTAAATTAGAATTTTTAAGATTTCATTTAGGATTCAAAGGATTAAAAATCCTTTGAATCCTAAATGAAATCTTAAAAATCCTAATACAGACCCGCTGCAAAATAAAAAATTGGTGTTAAGCGCGCTTACTCAAACGCTGTGTGAGCAATACTTTGTTGTTTTTACCAACCAATTGCACCAAATACATCCCGTGTGGCAAATCGGCAATATCATACTTTTCGCCTTTTTCCACCTCGAAATTTTTCATTTTTCGCCCCACCATGTTATAAACAAGGATGCGACCGACCAAATCTTCTTGCGTAATCCCGATAAAATCTTGAGCAGGATTTGGAAAAATGCTCAATTCGGGAGGGGCTTTGCGGCTGATATTGCCACAATTTTCGCAAGCACCATTATTTTTGTCTGTCTGCGCCGTTGCGCGGAATGTCACCAGACTTAAAAATGAAAAGATACAAAAAAGTATTTTTCGCTTCATCGGCAGGATTTTATTTTTTTTAAATAATCGTTTGTACGATATATAAGTTATTGATTGGAGGTCGGTTAGAGTGACAAAAAGTTTTTACTCCGAAATTTTCAATACAAAAATCAGTTTCCGTAAAATTTTGTCTGCAAGTTACACAATAATTTGAGATAAAACAAGTTACGCCCACAAACTTTAAACTTTTTTTAACAGTATTCGTGACAGGATTGTTACAAGATTTTATTTTGCCATGCTCCAAAAATATTCAGATTGGATTCGCAACCAAGCCTATGAATTAGGTTTTTCTTTTATCGGTTTTGCCAAAGCCGAACAGATGGATCCTGAAGCCCGCCGTTTAGAACAATGGTTGAATGCGGGTTATCACGGCGAAATGGGTTATATGGCGAATCATTTTGATAAACGCATTGACCCCCGAAAATTGGTGGATGGGGCAAAAACGGTCATCACGTTGCTCCATAATTATTACCCCGAAAAAACGCAAACCGACCTTGATGCACCTAAAATAGCGCGATATGCGTATGGTGAAGATTATCATTTTGTTTTGAAAGATAAATTAAAAATTTTAATTGGTTTTATTCAAAAAAATATTGGTGAAATCAATGGTAGAGCCTTTACCGATTCTGCACCGATTTTAGAACGCGATTGGGCGCGGCGGAGTGGAACGGGTTGGGTTGGGAAAAATACATTGTTGATTCATCCGAAACAAGGTTCTTATTTTTTTTTAGCGGAATTAATTATTGATTTGGAATTGGTCTATGACGCGCCGATGAAGGATTATTGTGGGCGATGTCGGCGTTGCATTGATGCGTGTCCGACAGAGGCGATTGCTGAAAATGGCTATTTTATGGATGGCAGCAAGTGCATTTCGTACTTAACCATCGAATTGCGCGACAAAATACCCGATTTTTTCAAAGATAAAATGGAAAATTGGATGTTTGGTTGTGATATTTGTCAAGAAGTCTGTCCTTGGAATCGGTTTGCGAAAAAACATATAGAACCTGCTTTTGACCCCCATCCTGACTTGTTGGAACTTAAAAAAGAAGCATGGGCAGAAATTACGCAAGACGTTTTCAGCCAATTGTTTAAAAAATCGGCAGTCAAACGCACCAAATGGATGGGTTTGAAACGCAATATTGATTTTTTGAATCAAGTATGAAGGGTTTTTCTTTTTATGATACTTTGGGCAAACGGTTCATGCCTCAAAAACCTTTGCAGCGCAGAAGCTACCGTGAGGATGTCGAACCTGCAAGTCTGTGTCGGGAATCGACTCGGACGCTAACCAAAAATCAAGAAGAGCCGTTTGCGTTGGCAAAGGCGTTGACTCTTGAAGCCGCTATTCCTTTAGGGTAGCGGTAGTTCACAGGCAAAACCATTATTCCAATTGGCGATACGTACAAAGAGGCGTTTATGAAATGGGTGGGCGGCGATTAATATCTTAAAAATCCCGAAGGGATGCCCCTTTGGTAGCTACCAAAGGGGCATCCCTTCGGGATTTTTGATTCTGTGGGTAATGGATAGCGTTGCAAGCTCGACGACCTTGGATTCGGTATAATCTATTGATTATCAATTATTTGCATTTTGATAGCTCATTTCGACTTAACTACTTACCAAACATTTTTTAAATCATTTCAGTCCAAACAATCCACAAAAGCCGAAAAAATCCACAAAGCATTGGGTGCTTTCAACGTCCTAACGCGTAAAAATTGTCCGTCAATTCCCTCTTTTGCCCATTTCATGGATTGCCCTTTTTCATTCAAATACACCAAAGTATCGCCTGCATTGACTTGAAATTCGGATTCCGCACCCTTGTCAAAACTCGGACTCTGCCGCAAAATCACGATTTTGCGTTCATTTTTGATTTTCAAAGCAGCTACTTCGACCGCCCGTTCTACTTTGACTTCGGCTTCGCCCATTTGTTTGACGAGTGGCGGCGTGACGGAGATTTGTTTAACCTTCGGTTCAGGCGAACATTTCGCTTGGAAAACTTCGGTAGTGAATAAACTTTCTTCATTCGGTTCCAAGTTTCGAGTCACCCAAAAATCTTTTGTGACCGTTTGATTATCCATTTCAACGGTAAATTTGGCTTTGAACACCCCTTTTTGCGCACTCGTATTCTGAATCCGCGCCAGTACGAGGAACGAAACGTCCCGATGTAAACCACATTCGATGTTGCGCGCCAACTTTTGCAGGTCATTTTGCGCTGGAGCTTGCACCACAGGTTGTTCCACAATCTTGCAAGTGAGTGGCACTTCAATCATCGTTTTTTCCATTTTGGTATCCATGACCGTCAAGGCAATCTTGGGACAGTCCGAAAAATCCAATTGGGAAGCCGATTTACCCCTTTTTGTATAAAAGAGGTAAGCAACAAGCATAAGAAGGAACGCTATTCCAGCGTAAATCGCATATTTTTTGTATAGAGTCATATCGTCTCGTTTTTTACAGGAACAAAGTTAGTCAAAAGTAAAAAATTTCCTACTTTTGCGGTTTAGAAATGCTCAAAATGGAAAAAAAATTATCTATCGTGATTCCCGCATACAATGAAGCGCGGACGATTCACCTAATTTTAGACAAAGTTCAGTTAGTCGAGCTTATCGGCGGCATCACCAAAGAAATCATTTTGGTCAATGATTGCTCTACGGACGAGACCGAAGCGGCGATTTTGAAATACATGGCGGCGAATCCGACCCTCAATATTCAATATCGCAAACATGCCGTCAATAAAGGCAAAGGCGCGGCATTGCATACAGGCATCCGCGAAGCGACAGGCGAATGGGTCATCATTCAAGACGCAGATTTGGAATACGACCCTGTGGAATACAACATTTTGTTGAAACCGATTTTAGATGGTTTTGCAGATGTGGTGTATGGTTCTCGGTTTATTGGCGGGAATCCGCATCGGATTTTGTTCTTTTGGCACTCCATAGGCAATCGTTGGTTGACGAGTATGAGTAATATGTGTAGCAACCTCAATCTGACCGATATGGAAACTTGTTATAAATTATTCAATCGTAAAATGATTCAATCCATTGATTTAAAAGAAAATCGATTTGGCTTTGAACCCGAAGTGACGGCTAAAATGGCGCGGATTCCCAATATTCGGATTTATGAAGTGGGTATTTCCTATTACGGGCGTTCTTATGCGGAAGGAAAAAAAATTGGTTGGAAAGATGGGTTTAGAGCGATTTATTGCATTTTGAAATACAATTTGTTTGCAAAATGAAAAAAGTTTTAATTACGGATGATGTACATCCTTTGATGTTAGATGGGTTTCAAAAAAAAGGTTATCTCGTTGATTATCAGCCGAATATAAATCATCAAAACGTACTGCATTGTATTCAAGATTATCATGGGTTAATCGTCAATAGTAAGATTTTTGTTCATAAAGAACTCATTGACCGCGCTGTGCAACTCGAATTTGTTGGCAGATTGGGTTCTGGTATGGAGATTATTGACCGTGTGTATGCGGCGGAAAAAGGGATTGCGGTGCACAATTCGCCTGAGGGCAATCGAAATGCGGTTGCGGAACATGCGATTGGAATGTTATTGGCATTGGCAAATCAACTGGTCGTTTCGGACCATCAAGTGCGCCAAAAAATTTGGCAACGCGAAGCACGGCGGGGTTTTGAAATCGAAGGTTTGACGGTGGGCATTATTGGTTTTGGGCATACGGGAGCGCGTTTTGCGCGAAAGTTGGCAGGTTTTGATATGAAAATTTTGGCTTATGACAAATATCTGCCCGCAGGTTATACGCAACCGTATGATTTGAAAAATTGCATGGAAACGGATCTACAAACCATTCAAAATCAAGCAGATATCATTTCCTTCCACTTGCCTCTGACGCAAGAAACCCATCATTTTTTCAATGAATCGTTTTTAAATCATTGTGTTAAAAATATTATTTTAATCAATACTTCTCGCGGCAAAGTGGTGGATTTGAAAGCGGTGATTGCTGGTTGCACGACTGGGAAATTGCGCGGCGCGTGTTTGGATGTTTTTGAAAATGAAAAAGTGGAAACGTTTTCGGCAGCAGAACATCGTTTATATGATACGTTGTATGGTTTTAAAAATACGGTTTTGAGTCCGCATGTCGCAGGTTGGACGCAGGAGAGCAAATATAATTTGGCAAAAATATTATTGGATAAAATATTTAAAGCATAAAATGTAAGTAAACCAAGTTGCGCGGTAATGCCGCCCGGCAGCAAAACGTTTTTTCAAGGGCGTGTGTGTTTTGTTTTTAAAATGTTGTGAAGCAAAATTTTAAAAACAAAACACACACGACCTTAGCTTCTTCTTTTTGGGCGGTGAAGCCGCCTAAGTAGTTGAAAGAAAAGAATCGACAAAAAGTCATACCTACTAAAAGATTGATTTTCAAAATAGACTTCACACACGATAGTTTTGGATACAATTGGAACGCGGATGACGCGTTCCAATTGTATCCTTGTCCTATATCAGTTGGTAAACTAAACTTGCGTCAAGTTTGAAACTTGACGCAAGTTGCGCTCGAATTTATTTTTCAACTCATTTAGGAAAGGTATTCTAACTTTCCAAAGCAGCAATTGCTGAACATCGCCGACCTTTTGGATAGGTTATTTCAATTGAACTACTTACAGAGCAAAAACAATCGATACATATTTTTTTTAAAAAAGAACACTTTATAGATGACAAAAGTACCCTTTGATTACATAAATCACTTTAATAAAGTTCAACTATCAAATTTTTTTT
>JBDLWG010000365.1:0-2744 GCA_039804385.1 Bacteroidota bacterium | reverse complement strand
TCGACACCTTTTTTTGATTATTTGTAAAGAGCTGGTTAATAACTTCTGGATGCAAAGTTAATGCTTCTTATCCATCTTGTCAATAGGTGTGGTCAATTTATTTATATTTTTTTTTAAAATACTTATTAGAGCATCTGGTCAGCTATCTAAATACGCTTTTTTTCGTAATATAGCTAACGTAGTTCAATAGTTGTACAATAGGACTTTACGTAAGTGTTCGTAAAGTCCTATCCAAACGGGGGACTTTAAGAACACTTTACGAACACTTACGTAAAGTCCCCTTATTTTTGTTCTAATTCAGACGACGCAACCACCACCCATCCTTGGTTGGGTTTCAAGATTTCGCCGACTTCAATCCATTTGCCTTGTTCATACCGAACATGAAACCGTTGTCGATGTCCTGCCAAATTATGACTTTTCCAAGTGCAAAATCCTTCAAAAGGGACTTCTAAAACCATTTCACCAAATAATTGATTGTTAATATGGGTTTTAATCGTATAGCTTTTTGTTTTTGAATTAAAATAAACTACATGTTGTTGTTGCTGAACGATTCGATTTGCAACATTCAACGGTTCATCTTCAATGGCTAAGGACGTGATGCGAATTTGTTTCCCCCCTTTTTCGGGCGTAATATGCAAGGTGCGTTTCACCTTAAACAATTGATTATCAATCACATATTGACCTTTGCCTTCCCATCTGCCCAACATAAAGGCTAATGATTGCATTTCGGTATGAAGTGGTGCGGGCGCGGAACGAAAAGAGGTAGTCACCATTAAGAGCAAAAGGAGCGCGTATGGGCTTCGGTTTTTGGAAAAAAAGTTCATAGCTGACTGTTTGTTAAAATGAAGTAAAACGCAAAGAAACAACTATTTTCCAATGATTCCAATAACGCAATCAAGGCGATTTTGATAAGCATTTTTTTTATAATCTGCAAGCAAAAACCAAAAAAGAAGGCTGTCCCAAACGAGTTGAGACAGCCTTTTTAAAGTCAGCCGTTTTTTTGATGCGTACAGGAGGCGAAATTCAATTATTCCATCAATCCGCGCCCTTGTTTGGAAACTTTTCCTTCTTCTTTCAATTTTTTCAACAATTTGTCTAAAATACCATTGACAAATTCTTTACTTTTGTCCGTACTGTACAATTTGGAAAGGTCCACATATTCGTTCAACGTCACTTTGGTTGGAATCGTTGGAAAATCAATCATTTCACTCGTCGCCATTTTCAACAAAATCATGTCAATCACCGCAACCCGTTCTGCATCCCAATTGAGCAACATCGGTTTGATGTATTCCAAAATTTGGGCATCTTTTTTGACGGTTTTTAACAACAATTGTTCCCCAAATTGCAACGTCAGCACATCTTCCTCTTCATAATCGGTCACAAATTCCTCTACACTCGGCAAACCTTTTATTAACTTTTTGGTCGCGCCGACAAATAAAGTTTTGTCATCAATCCATGAAGGGAAATCATCTTCCATCACTTCGTTGAAACTCTCGTTACTGCACAGAAAACGATATAATTCCAATAAAATCGGTGCATGTTCCGCTTCCGGGTCACTGATATATTTTTTATAAATATCGGTTTTGGCAAATTCCATATACATTAATCGCGTCGTGTCTGCATCAATGCGCGCAGAAACGGGATATTTTTGCAACATTTTTTTATAAATGTCGGCATCAATTAATGCTCGGATGAGGTCGTTTTGATACAATTTGTCTGTAAAACGACGGTCATCATCAGTCGGAACGAGTTTCGCCTGACGATTTACCCTATCTCTCACTGCATAATGAGCCGTTTCCGCCCATTGATGAATGTTAAACAGGTACAATGCCAACGTATTTTTGCGATACGAACTATATCGTTGCAACAAATCGTTGAGATTTACTTCGGTATCTCTGCTCTGCGCATAGAGCAATTGCATAACTTTTATGCGAATATTTCTTCGAGAAAGCATTTAAATGGCTTTTTTCCGACGCAAAGGTAATCATTTCATTGACTTGTGCTTATTTTTCTCTTCTTTTTTTCTCAAAATAGGAGAATTAAATTCCATACGGCGGAGGAAGGTAGAGCGCGATGCGTTTATTTTTTTAAATTTTTTTGCAAAAAAAATTTAAAAAAATAAACGCATCGCGCTTTACAAGGGTCTTTTTTAAGATTTTAATTTCGGATTATTCGCGTGTCTTTCGCGGTCGCGGTTTGTCTTTTTTTCAAGATTTTTTTGAAGGGCGGCTTCCAAATCAACACCCGTTTGATTGGCAATGCAAACTAAGACAAAAAGCACATCTGCCAACTCATCCGCTAATTCCGCAGGTGCGTTTTCAGCCAATTCGGGCGTTTTAAACGATTGTTCGCCATAAATCCGCGCCATGAGTCGGGCGACTTCGCCGACTTCCTCCATCAAAATCGCCGTATTTGTCAATTCACTGTAATAACGAACGCCAATCGTGCGAATCCATTTATCTACAATTTGTTGCGTTTCTTGTAAAGTCATGCTTTTTTGTTTAAAAAAAACGTTTTTAAAATTTTTTTCGCCCACTGGAAGGTCTTTTTTCCTAAAAAAGTAGTTGAATCAAAATAAACTATCAAAATAGAACTCATTGATAATCAACCAATTCATACCGCATCAAGGTCGGCGAGGTTGCAACCCTATCCATTACCCACAGAATGATTATCGGTATTCAAATCATTTTACAAACTAAAAAGGTGCGTAGCACCGCAACATTTGTAGAAAAATGGAATTAAAA
>JBDLWG010000364.1:0-5387 GCA_039804385.1 Bacteroidota bacterium | reverse complement strand
TGTTGTATCGCCCATTCATATAAAAGTTGTTTCCGAATGTCAATCCTTAATTTTTCATCCTTTTTTTCGTCGTAATTTTTAAAATCAGAAACGCTCATATATTTATAATCAATTATATTTACTTTTTTTAAATCTATTTTTTCTTGTAATAGCAAATTGGATTTGACCTCTTTTATTACGGTTTCCTTAAAAGAAGAAAATCTACTCTGTCTTATATTGCCAAATGAAGGTTCTAAATGATTTTCAAGTATCATTTTTATTTTATTATCCTCTACCAATAGCGTTACTTTTTGGTTATTATAAATGCCCCAGTATGTGTCAGTTTCAATACACTTTGTTTTACAAATTTTATTAAAAATCTCATCATCTGTAAAATATTCTATTCCATGTAGTTGCAAAACCAAATCAGGTTTTATTTGTCGTTCTCTGCCTTTTCCATTCATTTTCAATTTGAATGGATGTACAGTTTTAAATTTATCAATATTATGCCCATCTGCAAATAGTATTTCGTCTTTTGAATTTTTAACCATATATGTTTGGCACATATCCTCCCACACATCATAAAATTGGTTCACCCCAAAATAGATTCCCTCGTCATCATACTGCTCCTCACCGTTTAAAAAAACTTCAATTGCGTCATAAAAATGCCAAAAATCTTCATCTTTGTAGGTCGTTTTGTCATTAATATTGTCAAAAACCGCTTTAATAAGATGAAGCGTATCGGCAAAAGTATCTGCTGCAAATAAACAACTATTGGGTTGCAAGTACGTTTGTTTAAATTTCGCTGCCAATTCAATCGCCTTCGGAGGAACGATTTCCAATGCCTCCAATTCATTTTTGACTTCCGTATAGATAAAACAAAAAAGTTGTATAATAGATGGACTGGTTTGCACCAACATATTTTTGGCAATATTCATTTCATCCAGATAAATCACGTCATCATCCAGATAAATCGCTTGGTACATATATTTATGAATTTTTGAATAATCAATCTGGTTTGAAGACATTTCCTTTTTTTCTAAAGCATCAATGCGCAATTCATCATATCCATCTAAAACTTTGTCTAATGCTTTTAACTTTCCATAAAATATAATTTCGTCATAATTGTCATTTTTAAAATTAAAACCATTTTCGGACTCAACAACACCATCACGGTCTGCGGTCGGTGATTTTTGACGCTTATAAACTTGAAAAGTACGATACATTTTGAAAAAAAAAGTTTTGGTTTTTTCAAAATCGGCAGTTCTTTCAAAGTTTTCAAAACCTTTAGGTAGCCAAAATTCTAATTCATTGCCACTACCTCGTTTCAAACCAACAAAAGAATAATTGGCATCATTCGCAATTTTAAAAACAATATTTTTTATATCAATCATTAGCCTTGCGTTCTATAATGTTATCAATAAATTTTTCAACGTTATCATCGGTGGTAAACTGTCCAAATGTAACCAGTTCTTGCTCATTTTTTATCTCTAATAACTTGGCTAATGGTTTTTTATCCGTCGTAAATACGCTATCCCATACAAAAAACATCAATTTATTTTTGATTTGCTTTTGGGTGATAATGTTAGTTTCATTCGCCTTGATGAAAAAATAACCAATTTGTTTATCCTCGATTTTACGAACCACTCTATGATTTTCAACGAAAAAAGCATTTAATTTATCTACGAAATCGCTCCATTTTCCCTTTTTATCATCCATCTCTATATGATCTACCGCCGCTTTACTTGCCTCAATACAAACAAACTCCCACTCCCAGCGACGTTTAAATGCGCTATCCATAAAATAGATGGAATTATCAGAGGTGTTCATACTTGCCACAATAGATAAATTGGGCGGAATTTTAATTTTATGGTTTTTGATTGGAGACGCATTTTTGGAAGAATCTTCTTGTAGTGCAGCTAAATATTGCTCATATTCTTCTTTTATAATGTCTTTTTCATCGAATTTGTAATGAACTCCTTTAATCATACCATTTTTATTGTAAGTATGATCCATTTCAAAAGACATCTCTTTTAAGAATGCTTTAAATTCTAAATCCGAAATATTGACTGAATAAGAGGACCAACCATTTGTTTGTCTATCTAAAAGTTGAAAAACAGTACCAAAAATGGCAGCTGAATTACCGCGATTAATTTCATCAATGACTAAAATGACATTATCAGCTTTATCTGCGTTTTGTTTTTCAAATCCCAATTGAATATTTTTTTTAATTATATTTTTATAAGCTTGTGCAAGTGCTTTCAAAAAATGCCCGCAATAAAACGAATATTCAACTTTCCCATTATCATTCGTAAGGGGCATTAATTTACCCATAAAATCACCATAAGTGTATTCTGGGTGAAAAACGGTAGCGATATAGTTTTGACTGTTCTTGTCAATTCCTAATTCAGTTTTTGCTATATCATTTTCGATTTGGTAACTTTTGCCTGTACCAGGGCTACCAAAAAGGATTTTTTGTATAGGAGATGCTGACATTTTTTTAATTCTTTTAATAGAAGGCATAGATATAATTGCTGTTGCTGCTTGTTTTAATGAAATATTTTTGTAATCTATTACAGCATTAGTCGAAATAAAATTTGTTTCAATATGTTTTCAAATTAAGTTTGCAAATATACAAGATAGTTTTAAAATATCCAAAAAATATTACATTTTTTTATTGCGCTTTTTATTGCCACAAAGAGCATCATTTTCACCTTTTTTAGCATAAAGTTCTCCAATTTGAGGATCTGCACCTAACCAAATCATTCACCATCTCGGGTAAATATTTAAAGGATTGTGGGACATTGCGGAAGCGACCCTTTTCAGCATGGGCTTTGAAAAAGTGGAAATTGAGCGAATATTGGGCAATTGATATTTGGAATCGTAGGTCAAATATCGGTTCACGCGCTCCTCCGCCGCGCCGACCCGAATTAACACGGTTTGATGAATCGTGTCGCCGATGTGAATATCGCGCCCTGCCTTCACAAAACTTTGTCGAATGATGTTTTTAAGAGCCGTTTGCTGAGTCGCATCGGCAACCTCGTTTTGAAAGAGCTTTGATAGTTCGGCTAAATGATGCTCCTCTTCCGCTTGCAAATACGTTTTGACTTTGACGGCATCTTCAATCGTTTTTTGATGGTTCGCGTCCAAATTCCAAGTGGAAATCAACTTTTGGACGCTGTTTAAAATCGGTTGCAGCTTTTTCATATGCATTAAAAGTATCAAAATTAATATGTCATTTCTGCATTATTAACAATGAAATCTTTGAAAAAGTTCCTATTTTGGCAAGCCCATACGACATTACTCTCCATACTTATCAAAAGCTACTTCTTTTTTCAAACCTAAACGAAAAAGTTTGATTTTTTAATTATCTTTGTACTGAAAACGCGGATAAATCAATCTTTTATTACCGTTTTCAATGGTTTAACCATTAGAAAAAGACCCAATTATTAAAAATTTGAATCTGATTGAACCTCTAAATAGAAACTTGGATTGGGTGGATTGAATGGATTCGGTGGATTTTTATCCAAAAAAGCCAGCTAATCCACTCAATCCAAGTGGTGTAAAAATACGATGGAGACAGCTAAAAAAGCCTTAAAAAAATATTTCGGATACGATGCTTTTCGCCCGATGCAGGCGGATGTCATCCGCACGATTTGCGAAGAACGCCGCGATGCACTCGTGTTGATGCCCACAGGGGGCGGCAAATCGGTGTGTTTTCAAATCCCTGCGGTTATTTCGGAGGGGGTGGCAATTGTCGTTTCGCCGCTGATTTCGTTGATGAAAGACCAAGTAGAAGCCTTGTTACAAAACGGGATTCCTGCGGCGTATTTCAACTCTTCTCAACATTCAAGAGACCAACAAATCGTTGAAAATCAATTGTTTGCTGGTAAATTAAAATTGTTATATGTTTCGCCTGAGAAGATGGTTTCGGCGGGATTTGTATCGTTGTTGCGGTCGTTGCCGATTAGCTTGTTTGCGATAGATGAGGCGCATTGCATCTCCTCTTGGGGGCATGATTTCCGTCCCGAATACGCGCAAATGCAGTTTTTAAAACAACAATTTCCTAAAATTCCCGTCATCGCGCTCACGGCAACTGCCGATAGATTGACCCGCAAAGATATTATTGAAAAATTAGCTTTGAATAATCCCGAAGTCTATATTGGTTCGTTTGACCGACCCAATTTGTCGTTGGAAGTGCGCCCCGGACAGAAACGTTTTGAACAAATTGTTGATTTTTTGAAAGGGCATCCGCGTCAAGCGGGCATTATTTATTGTCTGAGTCGCAAAAGTACGGAGGATTTGAGTGAGCGATTGAAACTCAAAGGCATCAATGCGGCGTGTTATCATGCGGCATTGCCGAATGAGACGCGCTCCAAAGTGCAGGAGGATTTTCTAAATGATCGGTTATTAATCGTCGTCGCGACCATCGCTTTTGGGATGGGCATTGATAAAAGCAATGTTCGGTGGGTGATTCATTACAATTTGCCTAAAAATATTGAGAGTTATTACCAAGAAATTGGTCGAAGTGGGCGGGATGGCGCACCTGCGGAGACGATTTTGTTTTACAGCATGGCGGATGTCAATGCTTATCATGGCATGTTTGCGGATGCAAAGGGCGATAATCAAGGGTTGCAATTTGCGAAATTGGATAGAATGTTGAAATTTGCGGACGCGGCAATCTGTCGGCGGAAGATTTTATTGAATTATTTTAATGAACATTTGGCTGAAAATTGTGGGAATTGTGATGTTTGTAAACATCCACCGCGTTATTTCGACGGGACGAAACCCGTACAAATGGCACTTTCTGCGGTTTTTCGCTTGAAAGAATCCGTTAATGTGACGATTTTATCGGAAGTGTTGAAAGGCTCTGCGCGGGCGGAAATCTTGGAAAATGGTTATCAACACATCAAAACCTATGGTGCGGGGCGCATGTTCACCTATCCTGAGTGGACGAGTTACATTTGGCAGATGATTCAATTGGGTTTGTTAGAGATTGCGTATGATGAAAAAAATTATTTGAAGTTTACACCGCAAAGTCGCTCGGTTTTGTTTGACAGTAAAGTGGTGGAATTGGTGCAACCGATGAGTTTCAAAGATAGACAAGTAGCGCGTGATAAAGAATTGGAAACCAAGAAGTTAGCAGAAACGGCTGCGCCAAGATTGCGGGTTCGGAATGAATTATTTGAAGTCTTGCGCGAGTTGCGGGCGGAAACGGCGCGGGAACGCAGTGTGCCACCGTATTTGATTTTTTCAGATAAGACTTTGGCAGAAATGGCGGGTATGTTGCCGAAAACGGAGGCGGAATTGTTGCAAGTGGCGGGCGTAGGTGATTTGAAAATGCAGCATTATGGCGATGTGTTTTTGAAAGCGATTGTCCAATTTTTAAAACAAAATCCTGATTTTGA
>JBDLWG010000363.1:0-2653 GCA_039804385.1 Bacteroidota bacterium | reverse complement strand
TCCATTTTGCTACAAATGTTACGGTGCTACGCACCTCCAATGCGGGTTTTAATTCCATTTTTCTACAAATGTTGCGGTGCTACGCACCTTTTTAGTTTGTAAAATGATTTGAATACCGATACTCATTCTGTGGGTAATGGATAGGGTTGCAACCTCGCCGACCTTTTGTATCGGTTCCCTACTGCACTAAATTTTCCGTAATTTGATTCAAGGTTTTGATTTTTTGAGCAAAATCGCCTTTTAATTTGGCGCGAATCGCTGCCATATTTTGCAAAATCGTATCAATTTCATTTGGCAGCGTGTCTTGAAACACTTGTTTCAATCGTTTGGTAATCGTTGGCGATTTGCCATTGGAGGAGATAGCGATTTTCAAATCTCCTTTTTGGACGATAGACGACAAATAAAAATCACAAAGGTCGGGCGTATCCGCGACATTGACTAAAATACCGCGTTCCTTAGCAGCATTTCGGATGTCCTCATTTACTTTTTTATCATCGGTTGCTGCGATGACGATTTGCTGCCCCAATAAATCGTTTAATTCAAAAATTTTTTGTTTTAAAACAACTTGTGGAAAATCAGCAACATAATCGTAAATATCTTGTCGAATTTCCCTACCAATCAACGTAATCGGTGTTTTCGGGCTATTACTCAATAAAGCCGTTATTTTTTCATGACCGACAAAGCCGCCGCCCACTATTAAAACATTGAATTGTTCTAATTTGACAAAAATTGGAAATAAATGATTCATTGGAAAGGTTTTTTGTTCAAAAAAAAAGCGTTTAATAAAACAAAAAACCATTGATAAAACAAGTTTATCAATGGTTTTTGTTTGAAACAAAATGTCGGGATACCAGGATTCGAACCTGGGACCCCCTGCTCCCAAAGCAGGTACGCTAACCGGACTGCGCTACATCCCGAAATTGATTCTTTTTTAGAAAAAGGCGGTGAAAGAGGGATTCGAACCCTCGGTACAGTTTCCCGTACGTCAGTTTAGCAAACTGGTGGTTTAAACCGCTCACCCATTTCACCATTGTGACTATGAGTCGCCTTAATTCCTTAAAGCGGTGCAAAGATATAACGCTTTTTACAACTGTGCAAGTTTTTTTTACATTTTTTTTAAAAAAAATAAAAAAAATGTAAAATCGTGTTAACAAGTAGAAGCGCAGGAAAAGATTTGTTACCCTTGTTATTCAAAAATGTTATCTTTGCAATATTATGTAATCAATTGAAAATCAATTAAAAATGGGATATAGTAGCTTCAAAAAATTGCAACAAGTAAATGATAAATTTGGATTGACCGAACGATTAGCGGATTTATTTCCCAAAATCAAATCGGTCAAACCTTCTGCTTGGTTGCTTCGGAGTTTGGAAATTGCCTATGAAATGCCTTTGACGAATGAAAAAGTGAAAGGCGAAAAACTGATTTCGCCCTTACTGAGTGAAGTCGCACATCTTTATAAAGATAAAATTACGTTATTTTCAGGAGAAGATATTACCGTTAATAGTGATTTAACGGGTCCTTGTGATTTTATATTTGCCTTGCATCCGCCTAAAATTATTGTGGAAGCACCTGTGATTAGCCTTGTGGAAGCCAAAGATGAAGATATGGAATACGGGGTGGCGCAATGTGCGGCGCAAATGTATGGTGCAAAATTGTTTAATGATAATAAACTGAAACCCGTGGATATTATCTACGGTTGCGCGACAACTGGCGTAGAATGGAAATTTTTAAAGTTGGAAAACAATGTTATACACATAGATAGAAAATCATATACATTGATTCCTCAAATTTTAGGCGTTTGGAGTTATATTATTAAATCCTATTTGATTTGAGCTTTTTATAGAAAGATGGGGCGGTTTATGTTTGTAATTATATGTAATTTTGTGGTTACTTTCACAACGATTCAATTTTATTATCATGAAAAAAATTCATATTATCGCATTGATTGCGATTGCAGGCGGGATTGCCCTGTTAAGTACGGCTACAGGTGACTTTGCGACCTATGCGTCTTTCAAAGAGGCGGCTCAATCGGGCGCACTCGTGAAGGTCGCAGGGCAACTTTCCAAAGACAAACCGATGGATTATGACCCACAAAAAAATCCTGATGCGTTTTCGTTTTACCTCAAAGATAAGGATGGAACGGAACAAAAAGTTATCTTGAAAAAGGCAAAACCACAGGATTTTGAGCTTTCGGAGCAAGTCGTCTGTACAGGCGAGATGAAAAATGGCACTTTTGTCGCCAACGACGTGTTGATGAAATGTCCATCCAAGTATAAGGACGAGGAAATATACATGAAAAAAAATTAATCATTCTTACTCGTAAAAAGGATGTGTAACCACTTCGTAAATCGTTCAATTAAAATAACCTATCCAAAAGGTCGGCGAGGTTGCAACCTCGCCGACCTTGATTTGATATTAATATATTGATTGTCAATTATTTACATTTTGATAGTTTATTTCGACTCAACTACTTATTAGAAACTTCGGATCTATTTTTTCGCCTAAAAAAGAGGGAAGGCTGCGATATCTGATTTTTTTAAAATCCCTTGGGAGCGAAATGAATTTCCAATTGGTTATACATTCTTAAAAAACAATCATTTTACAATGAATTACATTGGCGAAAACCTTTTGCCTGGTCAAATTGGTCATTTT
>JBDLWG010000362.1:0-2696 GCA_039804385.1 Bacteroidota bacterium | reverse complement strand
ATTCCAACATTAGCCGCGCCAACGAATAGTTGTCCTGCAACAACAGTGAATTTGACGACACTTGCCGCAACTTTAACGCCCTCCGTTTCGAGTGGCGTTTTTGAATGGCATGTAAGTAATTCATCTGGCTCCGCATTGGTTCCCAATCAAACGACGGTAGGAGCAGGCACGTATTATCTCTTTGAAAAATCACCTGCGGCTTGTTATTCAACAGGTCAAGCGGTAACAGTCACGATTCAAGTTTGTTGTCCAACCGCGATTTGTTTGCCCGTGACGGTGATACGACGGAATTGATAATCCAGTAGTGTGGTCTGAATTATCCTAAAAATCTTAATTCCGACCATCACGCACACGTTAAGTAGTTGAAGTAAAAGAATCGACCAAAAGGGAGGATTGCTAAAAGGTTGATTTTCAAGATAGTAGAACGTTTGGAGGGTTTGAAACCCCCAAACGTTGTTGTCGATTCTTTAACTTTAACTACTTATGTTTGAATTTTGATTTTCAATTCAAAACAGATTGGTTGAAAAAAAGTGCGGCAAGTTGCAACTTGCCGCACTTTGGGCTCGAAATTCGTTTGGAATTGAAAAACAGATTGGTGGAAAAAGTGCGGCAAGTTGCAACTTGCCGCACTTTGCGCACGCATTGTTTATCGTATTTTGCGCACCACTCCAAAACCCCGCGAAACGGATTTCCCTAACCCAATATGATTGGGCAAAAGGGCATTGGTGATTAATAATCCTTTGAATGCAATCATTTTATTGTCTTTAAATTGGGTTTCGCGTTGCAAACGCACTTCCGCAATTGCCAAAACACGCGCATCAGGCGACAAGTGCAAACCCAATCCTTTAAAAAAAGAAATCATATTGCGAATGGCAATGCTGTTAAGTTGGTCTTGTTTTTCATCGTCTGTATATCGTTGAAAACGAGCATGATTTTCCTGATTGAGTGGAACCCAAAAGTTTTCAAATCGATATGTATTCAATTTATCACTAATGCCAATTACAACTTCTTCCACCATTATATTTTTACCATAGACAGGATATATTTTTCCATCAATATTTAACTCCTTGATTTCCAAGAACAATTGAACTAATAAATCCGCACCTTCGCCCAAACCTATCAAAGTGGGCGTATCTTGCAAGATTTTATACTGCACTAATGGGTACGCATAACGCAAACCGCCCCCTTCAAGGTGATTGTGCAACAACGGCGATACATCTTGAAACAAATTGCCAAAATAGCCGCGTAATTTGTGAGCATCTCGCGGATGCAGGCGAATTTCTGGAAAAGAAATCGTCGCCATTTTAATCGTTTGGTTTAAATTCATCTTTTTTGTTTAAAAAAAACTTTGTATTTCATCCGCTTTCGCCTTCCGAATAAATCCCGTTTGTTCATCATATTGGTCTGCCCGCGCTAACCAAATAAAATCATCTAAGGGCGGCAAGGCGGAAATAGCTTGTTTTTCAGTCAAAGAACCATAAATCGATTGGCAATCGCCCAAATTGGGTACATATAATGGCAGATTGGGGCGTTTTGGGGACATTGGATTCGCGCCGCGATTGATGCGTCCCGCCACTTGCACGATGGAATCGATTGGACTCAAATCTCGAATGCCCATATCAAAATCCAAATCAACGCCCGCTTCGACGACTTGGGTTGCAATCAAAATCGGTTTTTCGCCGTTTTCCAATGCCGTTTTGATAGCCATGATGCGGTCAAACCGATGAATCGGCAAAATATTGGTCGAAAGACAAAATATTGGATTGTTTAAATCATTGCTTTCCAAATAATCTTTGACTTCCTTGAAAACTTGAATGCACCTATCCACTTTATTGACGACGATGAGGCAAGATTGTTGTGTCTTCCAATGGATTGCGAACACTTTTTCCACCAAATCACGAGCTTCATTCCCTTTTTCAAACGTCAAATCCAACAAAGGTACTATTTTTGTTCGTTTATAACTATCGTAAATGGGTTCATGGTGGTCTAATAATTCTAATACATTGGCGGTTTCGCCGCGTTGTTTCAAAATGGTTGATTGAGCAAGGTCAGCAATGCCATCCGTTCTTTATCCTGCGCTAAGGCAAATTGATACGCCGCATAACCACCCAATTTGGCATGTTGTTTCAAAACCATTTCCGCTTTCGATCCTAACAAATAGTTTTGAAAATAAGAAGTATATTTCCCTAAATCGTGGTAAAGCGTTATAATTTCAATTATTTTTTGTAAATCATGCGTGTTAAATTGCGTAAATTGAGTCGCTGCCGCCGCCAAGCGGTGCAACGCTTTTTTTTGCACCCCTTGAATATGGTCAATCAATCGTTTACTTCCGACGATTTTACCATCTTTTGTTTTGGAATGAGAGAAATAAGTCATGTATTTTTAGTTGAATTGGTTATATATACTTATCATATATTAGTTGGTAAAATAAACTTGCGTCAAGTTTCAAACGCTGTCCATTACCCACAGAACCCAAAAAGGTGTGTAGCACCGCAACATTTGTAGCAAAGCGAGCAACAAACCCAATTAAAAGGTGCGTAGCACCGCAACATTTGTAGCAAAGCGAGCAACAAACCCCATTAAGAAGGTGCGTAGCACCGCAACATTTGTAGCAAACGAGCAACAAACCCAATTAAAAGGTGCGTAGCACCGCAACATTTGTAGCAAACGAGCAACAAACCCAATTAAAAGGTGCG
>JBDLWG010000361.1:0-4725 GCA_039804385.1 Bacteroidota bacterium | reverse complement strand
CCTGATTCAAATATTTTATTTCATTAATGTTTTTCGACAAAGTATGATTAAATTCTCTTTCACAACCGTTCTTTTGACCACTGCGGGGCTTTGGTATGGTTGCCAAACGCCTTCTACAGCGCAAAAAGCTCCGATTCCTGCGCTGAAACCGCCTTCAGGTATGCCCACTCCGCCTGCTGCATCTGCCAAATCCAGTGTCAAACCTTATAAAGAGGTCATCACGGATAAGGCTAAAACGAGCAAAGGGCTTTTTATTGTCCACAAATTAGACGATAGGTACTTTTTTGAGATTCCTGATTCGTTGTTGGGACGCGAAATGTTGGCAAGTACGCGTTTTGTGCGCACGCCGACAGGCGCGGGTTACGGTGGTGAGCAACTCAATCGACAAATTTTGCGGTTTGAAAAAGGCGGTGTGGATAAAGTTTTTATGCGGGCTGTCGCGTATGTGAATGTGAGTGCAGATTCGACAACGCCGCTTTACAAAGCGGTGCGCAACTCGAATGTGGATCCGATTGCAGCCGCTTTTGATGCGAAAGCGTATAAAAAAGATAGTACAGGTAAAGCGACGGTGATTGATGTTACGGATTTTTTTGCGGGCGATAATGCCGTTTTGTCGATGAATAATTTCATGAAAACGGTTTATAAGATGACGGGCATTCAAGCGGACCGCAGTTTTGTGGAAGGGATTAGAACATTTCCGTTGAATACCGAAATTAAAGCGACGAAAACCTATGGCGTTACGCCGCCGATGCCCAATTTTGGTCCGCCCAGCCCAATGCCATCCGTTACGCTTCCGGGTGGTGCAATTGCAGGTGCTGTGACGATGGAAGTGAATACTTCTCTGATATTATTACCTAAAATACCTATGCGTAAACGATTGTATGACAGGCGTGTTGGTTATTTTGCGAATGGTTATACGGTGTATGATGAAAAATTGCAACAAACGGAAGACCAAGAATTTGCGGTGCGCTGGCGGTTGGAAGCGAAAAATGCAGCAGATGCGGCTTTGCAACAAAAAGGCGAATTGATTGAGCCTGCCAAACCGATTGTCTATTACATTGACCCTGCAACGCCTGTTAAATGGAGACCGTTTTTGAAACAAGGTGTGGAAGATTGGCAAAAAGCGTTTGAACAAGCGGGTTGGAAAAATGCGATTCAAGCGAAAGATTTTCCTGAAAAAGATTCTACCATGAGTTTGGAAGATGCGCGTTTTTCGGCGATTCGGTATTTTGCGTCGGACATTGAAAATGCTTATGGACCGAATTTGCATGACCCGAGAAGTGGTGAAATTTTGGAAAGTCATATTGGCTGGTATCATAATATTATGAAATTATTGCATTCATGGTATCAAACCCAAGTGGGTGCGGTGGATCCGCGTGCACGTAAAAACCAATTTGATGATGCTTTGATGGGCGAATTGATGCGTTTTGTGGCGGCGCATGAGGTCGGGCATACGCTTGGTTTGCGTCATAATCATGGGGCATCGTTTGCTACGCCTGTTGAAAAAATGCGCGATAAGCATTTTTGTGCACAAAATGGTCATACATCGTCGATTATGGATTACGCTCGTTTTAACTATGTTGCGCAACCCCAAGATAGTGTGACGGATTTAGTGCCGCGTGTGGGCGATTACGATAAGTGGGCGATTGAGTGGGGTTACAAACCGATTTATGGAACAACGACTCCGCAGGAAGACCATCAAATTTTGAATCAATGGATTTTGGAAAAAGTGGAAAAAAATCCGCGTTTGCATTTCATCACGGAGGTACATCCTTATGACCCGCGCACGCAATCGGAAGATTTGGGTGACAATGCGATGTTGGCATCGGATTATGGGATTCAAAATTTGAAACGGATTTTGCCGCAATTGCCTGAGTGGACCAAGGAAAAAGGGATGGATTACGAAAGTTTGCGGGAAGGTTTTGGTAATGTGGTTGGGCAATTCCGTCGATACATGGGACATGTGACGAAGTATGTGGGGGGCATCTATGATACGCCGAAAACGACCGACCAAGCAGGAGCCGTTTATCAGATTACGCCTGCCAATTTACAACGCGATGCGGTTCGTTTTTTGCAAAAACAGCTGTTTGAAACGCCGAAATGGTTGATTGACCCTAAAATTTTGACGGTTTTGCGTCCTGACCAAGGTGTTGACATGGTGCGCAGCATTCAGGAATCGACGTTGACAAGCCTTTTCAATGAAGATAGAATGCAGCGTTTGATTGAATCTTCTTCTCAAAATGCCAATAATTATTCGTTGGATCATTTTTTCACCGATATGAAAAATGGTATTTGGTCGGAGTTGCAGACGCGCCAACCGATTGATAATTATCGTCGAAATTTGCAAAAAGTGTATGTAGAACGGTTGTTAAGTATCCTAAGTCCAACAGGTGCGCCCTCTTTTGGTGGTTTTTCCTTCCCTGGAACGATTATTCCGACTCCTGTGGATCCGAAAAAAACAGATATTGTATCCATGATTCGGGGTCATTTAAATGAGTTGAAATCGGAAATCGGTGGTGCATCGGGTGCGTCTGATAAAATGACGCGGTATCATTTGCAAGATTTGACGTTCCGATTGACGAAAGCATTAGAGCCGAAATAAGGGCGAGCATGGGACAACGATACGTTGTGTTGGGTGGTTTTGCGATAGGACGGATGTACGGATTGAACGGATTTGCACCGATTGGTATGGATTTTTTTTAACAATCAATCCGTACTAATCAGTGCAAATCCGTTCAATCCGTACATCCGTCCTATCGCAAAACCATCGTGCGTAAAGTATGCTATGTTCGATAATTAATTGTACCTTTGCGCTACTCAATTGGGGTGCTGTTCAAAACGGCTGAGATGATACCCACCGAACCTGGGCAGGTAATGCTGTTAAGGGATGCGAGTAACGGTTTGAATTAGGATTTTTAAGATGATTATAGGATTGATTTTTAGGATAGAAAATCCTGAAAATCAATCCTATAATCATCCTTAAAATCTTAAAAATCCTAATTCAAACTATTCTACATTAGCAGGTATCATAATACGTAACATGAAGCAAATCAACTCCTTATTTGCGGGCATTCGTTTTTAAATACCAATCAATTATTATGTCTGTTTTTTTTAAGACCCTTGTTTGTATTTGCCTTCCTGTCCTTGCTTGGACTCAAAACGGTTCTTTATTGGATACGCTTGAACTGAAAACCATTACCATTTCCGCTACTTTTGCCTCTGAAAAAATGCCTATTACGCGCACAGACCTTCACGCGGCTGCCCTCCGCCGCCAAGATTTTGGTCAAGATATTCCCTATTTATTGCGTACAACGCCTTCGGTCGTCGAAACTTCGGATGCAGGTATCGGTTTTGGCTACACGGGTTTGCGGATTCGCGGCACGGACGCGTCTCGAATCAATGTGACGATTGACGGTATTCCGTTGAATGATGCTGAATCGCAAAACGTTTATTGGGTCAATTTGCCTGATTTTGCGGCTTCCACAGACCAAATTCAGGTTCAACGCGGTGTGGGCACTTCCACGAATGGAGCTGGAGCTTTTGGGGCAACTATCAATTTGGCAACAGATAAAGTATTGAAAACCAAATCATTGCGTTATGATGGCAATTTTGGTTCGTTCAATAGTCAGAAACATGGGTTGAATTATCATTCTGGGATTTTAAAAGATAAATTTTATTTCAATGCCCGTTTTTCCAAAATCAATAGTGATGGCTATTTACAACGCTCTGCTTCGGATTTGAAAAGTTGGTATGTCGCAGGCACTTATTTCACACCGCGTATGACATTGAAAATCAAGGCTTTCGGTGGACATGAAGTCACACAACAAGCATGGTCTGGCGTGCCTGCGCAATATATCAACATTGATTCGTTGCGGCGTTACAACATCGAAGGAACGGAAAAAACAGGCGAACCGTATCCGAATCAAGTCGATAATTATCGGCAGACGCATGTGCATTTGACCTTTGCTCAAGCCGAAAAAATGGATACTCAAGGAGATGATATGGTTAAACAAAGTTTATCAGCGCATTACACACGCGGTTTGGGTTTTTACGAACAGTATAAAGCCAATCAAAAAGTGACCAACTATTATTTGCCTTTTTTCAATCAAACAGACACTTTTTTATACAGCGATTTGATTCGCCGTTTGTGGTTAGACAATCATTTTGGAGGATTTATCTATTCGATTTATTATAAAAATGAAGAATGGGATTTAACAACAGGCGGATCAAGCAATATTTACGAAGGGAAGCATTTTGGCGAAGTGCTTCATGTGATACGGAATCCTTACCAAAAGCCGATTCGATATTATGAAAACAACTCCTTTAAAACAGATTATAATGTTTTTTTTAAAACAAATTATAGTTTTAATGAGCATTGGAATGGATTTTTAGACTTACAAGGGCGCAAAGTGAAGTATGAGATGCATGGTTTGGACAAAAATCTACGCGTTCTTAATAAGGAGGTTTCCTATTCATTTTTCAATCCGAAAATAGGTTTGTTTTACACCAGTGAAAAATCTAAAATATATGGTTCCTTTGCGGTTGCCAATCGGGAGCCGAGTCGAGATGATTTGGTGGAAGCGCGGAGAGCCGAATTGCCCAAATCAGAACGATTATTAAATACCGAAATTGGTTATAAATATTTGATAAACAATGGTTTTATATCAGCCAATTTTTATAATATGTTTTATAATAATCAATTGGTTTTGACAGGGCAAATCAATG
>JBDLWG010000360.1:0-4733 GCA_039804385.1 Bacteroidota bacterium | reverse complement strand
GCTAAAAGTTCTTTGTACAATTGCTGTACCATTTGATTTTGTGTAAAGTTTTGCTCCATGCAAATGAGGATTTTTGATGAAAAAATGAGGCGATGCCGATTTAAATTACCTGCTTAAAACTGTTAAATGGAATCCAATATTGCATTGAACCGTGTTTTTTTCAAGCGAATATTCTTTTTTATTTTATTTTTGACACAATTTTGACACACTGTTTGAATACGATAGGTATAGACTATTTATTTCAAAATTTTAAACCCTTTTTAATGGAATTAAATTTAGTTATCAGTTTCGATGATACGGGCAGTATGTCCTCTGTGCGCCGCGAAGTGCGCCGAAAAATCGCTACTTTGGTGGACGAATTATTTGGTATTTACGAAAATTTGAAGATTGGTATCCTCATTCACAACGATTATTGTGATGTCGATACGCTTCAAAAAATGGATTTGACCAACCAACATGCCGATATTATTGACTTCATCAACCGCGAATCGTCTTGTGGTGGCGGCGATTACGCCGAATGTTATGCGTTAGCCCTCCATGAGTTCCGAAATTTTTCATGGACTTCTACGAATCGAGTCGCCATTTTATTGGGCGATGCGCCGCCTCATGAAAAAGGATACAAATATGAGACCAAAGAAGAATTATACGATTGGCGCGAAGAAACGACTTTGGCAAAAGCAGAAGGCATTCGCATTTATCCCATTCAGGCATTGGGACACCGCAGTTCTACCTTTTTTTATCAAACGGTGGCAGCTTTGAGTGGGACGATTAAATTGGATTTGTCACAATTTGCGCATGTCACTCAATATATTACGGCGATTACGTATCAAGCGGCAGACCGTTTGGACGAATATGAAAATTCGCAAGATTCGTTTAAGACCAATTTGATGTTTAAAAACATGTTTGCGCAGTTGCGCGGCGAAACGCCTGCCGAACTCGCGCCTGAAGAACATGTTCCCTCGACTCGCGCCACCCGAACTGCTTCAACGCGGGTTGCAGTGGCAGTTGGGCCTGCCCGTTTTGATGGTTCTGTGCCGCTGACTCCTGCGGAAATGGCATCGCGGTTTCAAGTGTTGGATGTTTTGAAAGCGTCTGTGATAAAAACGTTTGTGGAAGAATCGGGTTCGCACTTTTCACGGGGGCGCGGTTTCTATCAATTGATTATGACGGAATTGATTCAAGCCAATAAAGAAGTGATTTTTGTAGATAAAAGCACAGGCGAAGTGATGATGGATACCCATAAATGTCGCACCTTGATGGGTTTGCCCTATGGAACGAAAGGCAAAGTGAATCCGAAAACGCTGGATTGTGCCAAACAATATGATATTTTTGTGCAAAGCAATTCCGCAAATCGGGCTTTGGATGCTGGAACGAAATTTATGTATGAATTAGAAAGCAAGTAAATAAGAAGAAGTAGCACCCTTTGGAGGGTTTAAAACCCTCCAAAGGGTTGATAATCAATATTTTATAATTATTATAAGAACGCAAACAAAAAATTATTTTTCAAATTATAATTTCTCAGAACGCGTTTCGGAAAATTTTCAATTTTCCGAAACGCGTTCAAAAAGAATATTACATGTATTAGTGAATGGGAATTTTGATAATTAGGTTTTACACCACGAAGCGTTCGAAATCGGAATACAGAAGTCTTTGATTTTCAATCCCGAAGGGATGATCCTTCGGTAACACGAGGTGCTGCTGCCCCATCCCACCCAAAGTCCCGAAGGGACGGCACTTCGGTAACACGATAGAATGTCGTCCCTTCGGGACTTCGAGCGGAGGAAGGTTGGTATCTTGTTTTACCAAAGGATCATCCCTTCGGGATTGAAAACCAATGATTTAGGGATTCCAATTCTACACACTTAGTAGTGTAATTAGGTTTTAATTCGCATCATTTTTCAACAAAAATTTTTAAAAATCCATCTTGTGACGGAACAAATGTCCCTATCGGCTGCCGCAGAACCGTTTGTAACGGATTTTATCGCTGCCAAAATCCCAGCAAAATATGCTTATCACGACATTCATCATACGCGGAATGTGGTTCATATCTGCATTCATATTGCAGAAACATTGCAATTGGCAGACCATCAAGTGGATTTGCTGGCAGTCGCGGCATGGTTTCACGATATGGGCTATGATAAAGGTGCTGTTGACCATGAAGAACGCGGTTGTTTGTACGCGACCGATTTTTTAAAACAAAAAGGTGCATCCCAAGCGGATATGGATTTGGTTTGTGGCTGCATTCGAGCAACCAAAATGCCCCAAAAACCGAATAATTTGTTTGAACAAATTATTTGTGATGCGGATTTGAGCCATCTCGGAGAAAAAACGTATTGGAAAAGGTGCGCTTCTTTGCGAGAAGAATTGCGCCTATGCCAAGACAAAAATATGACCGAAAGTGAATGGATTGATTTTGAATTAAATTTTATTTTAAATCATAACTATCACACGGTCATTGCAAAAGAACTTTTTGAAGACCGCAAAATGAAACATATTTCAAAATTGCATAAACAAAAAGAGCGGTTAAATCCGAATGAAGCCCTCACACCTGATGATGTTATCATCCAAGCCAAAGAAAAAGAACGCGAAAAACATAAAAAATGGAAAGCCGTTGCCAAGAAAAATGAGCAAGAAGTGAAACAATTGCGGCTCGGACGGGGCGTAGAAACCATGTATCGCACGACGTATAATACGCATAACAATCTTAGTGCGCAGGCAGACCATAAAGCGAATTTGATGTTGAGCATCAATACGATTATGATTTCGATAACGCTGTCGAATTTAGTGCCGCGAGTCAAAACAGACCCCAAATTATTGATTCCGACCGTCCTTTTATTGTTGGTTTCATTGACCGCCATCATTTTTGCAACCTTAAGTACGCGCCCAAAAATCACAACGGGAACCGTAACCAAAGCAGATATTGAGGCAAAAAAATCGAATCTATTATTTTTTGGAAATTTCTTTAATATGAAACTCGAAGATTATCAATGGGGTATGAATGAAATGATTAATGACCCCGATTTTCAATATGCTTCGATGACGCGTGATTTGTATTTTTTGGGGAAAGTCTTGGCGCAAAAATATAAATTATTGACGTATTGTTACAACGTTTTTATGTATGGGATGATAACGGTGGTGGTGGTATTTGCAGCAATATTGGCTTTTTAAAACACATATACTTGTCCTACATCAGTTGGTAAACGAAACTTGCGTCCAGTTTGAAACTGGACGCAAATTGTGCTCGAATTTATTTTCAACTCATTTAGGAAAGGTATTCTCCCTTCAATGCTTGCACGATTCGCTCCATACACTGCTTTTACGGTGGTGGAAAATCGCCATACCGAAATAAAACCGTTCTTAACTGAATCAATCCCATTCGATTGAGTTGCAATAATTCGACCGTAGCGCGTCCGATCGGAGAAATGCCTGTCAGTTGAGTCCAATCATCATTCCATTGGAAATGGTCTCGCCAAACATCTTGACGGGGGTGAAAAAGAGGCACTTCGGTCGAAGTCAATGGGTCGAATGCGGTTGTTTTAGCGGCTTTTCGGTTGTTACAACCACCACAAGCAACCGCAAGATTCTCGAATTCGTTACTGCCTCCTTGGATCAATGGAATAATATGTTCGATCTCAAAAGTGTCTGGAACAAAAACCTTACAATATTCGCAAAAACTCTGCGCTCGTCAAGCCATTAAGGTTCGCTCCGATTCCGAAAACCGTTTTCGTTTTGCCATCGTTACGCCAAGGATTGGATGGTGAATTGTTGGAATACGGTCTTTAAAGGAACCTGTCTTAATTTCGCCAGTTCCGCGAGTAAATGGATTTTTTCAACCGTTTTTTCTTCAATCAAATCACTGACTAAGAGTAATTCACGCGTTTCCATTTCGGAAAGGAGTTGTTCTCGCGCTTTTTTGCGCAAATTCCGATAATGACGCAAGAGCGACGCAGGAATGACGTGCTTGATTTTTTGTAACAAGAGCGTTTCGTGCGAAAACGGAGCGGTTTGTGGAAAGCCAATCATCTTTTCGTTCAACGAAACGAAAAAAGCCGTTAACTCCAACGTATCTAATTGAGATAATCGCTGCGTCAAATCGTCTAAACTCACTTCAAGACCTTTTTTAATGACTATTGTTTGCATTTCAACTTTTAAAAACTTAGAAAAGACAAAAGAACCTCACAAAATTAACTCTTTTTTAAACGACTGTCAAATCTTTTTTTTAAAGCTAATTTTTAAAGAAAAGATCTAAAACCACCTCAATGACGAACGTTTGCGGTACCGATTTGCCCCAATTTCATTCGTATAATCCAATTTTTCCGCCAAGAAAATCTCAAAACCATCACAATTCTTTGGCTGAAAATCAGTTTCATATTATGTATATGTAAAATATGGTTGATAACATCCTTGCAATCCTTCAAATCATCAGCATCCTATTTCAAAAATTTTCCAAGCGAAAAATACTGAATTAATGTGGATTGACGTGTTTAAATTCTTGTAAAAGACTGTCTGTCAATGTTTTATAAACAGCTTGTTGTACAACAGGCAATTTTTTTAAATACGTTACATGTTGTCGAATCGTATTGAAATCGCCGCGTTTAGCGGGCCCCGTTTGCATCGCATGAGGCGGCGCGTGTTGTACTTTGGCAACCGTTTCTTCCAATAAAGGTAAAATAATTTCAAAAGGCAAATCCTCCATTGCTAAAACATTTTGAGTGATTTGCAATAAATGATTG
>JBDLWG010000359.1:0-6454 GCA_039804385.1 Bacteroidota bacterium | reverse complement strand
TCCCATTTGCACACGAAATGGAAGGCATTTTAGGAGAAAATATGGTCAGAGTGCTTGGATTTGGGTTTTTATTTGCCAAAATCTTTGGATTCATCTTTTTATTCATGTGGGTACGCTGGACATTACCACGTTTCCGTTATGACCAATTGATGAATTTAGGATGGAAAGTATTATTACCTTTATCCATTCTCAATATTGTGTTAACAGGTTTATTCCTAATGAGAAATGAATTATTAGATTTAATCATAAAATAATGGTTTGAATTAGGATTTTTAGGATTAAGAGGATTCAATAGGATTATTAATTCCAATAATCAATCCTATCGAATCCTCTTAATCCTAAAAATCCTAATTCAAAAACTAAAATAAAACGATATGGAACGTCTTACGAATCGCTCGAAAATAGTCGTCAATAAACAAATGACGTTGGCAGAAAAAATGTATCTGCCTGCGATTGCCAATGGCATGGTGATTACGTTGAAACACTTGTTTAAAAAACCTGCGACCATTTCTTACCCCGAAGAAAAACGCTACATTGCGCCCGTTTATCGCGGTCAACATGTGTTGAAACGGGATGAGGCAGGGGCAGAACGGTGTACGGCTTGTGGTTTATGTGCGGTTTCGTGTCCTGCGGAAGCGATTACGATGACTGCCGCAGAACGCAGAAAAGGCGACGAAAAGTTGTACCGAGAGGAAAAATATGCTGCGGTCTATGAAATCAACATGTTACGCTGCATTTTTTGCGGTTTATGTGAAGAAGCGTGCCCGAAAGAAGCTATTTTTTTGACGGATAGAATCGTTGACGTAAGTGGCAATCGGGAAGACATGATTTATGGAAAGGATAAATTGACCGAACCGATGGCAGCAGACAAGCGGATTGATGTATCGGTGCGTCAGACGCAAGAAGTATTAGATTTTAAACAAAACAAAGCCTTCGGTCACAATCGGACGCATTTGGATTTGGCTAAATATATTCAACAAAAAAATCATCATTAAACCCCGTTTTTTACAATGTTGACGCAATATGCCTTTTATTTTCTATCCATTTTAGCGATTTTCAGTGCTTTAATGGTCGTTTTTTCGCGTAACCCCGTCCACAGTGTACTGTATTTGGTGGTGACGTTTTTTTCTATCGCGGGACATTATTTTTTAATGAATTCCCAATTTTTGGCGATGGTCCATATTATCGTGTATGCGGGCGCGATTATGGTTTTATTTTTATATGTGATTATGATGCTCAATCTGAATACCGATACTGAACCCAATAAATCGAATTGGGTGAAAGGGGCGGCAGTGGTAACGGGCGGTTTGATGATGTTAATTTTGGTCGTTAGTACTAAAAGTGCAGACCAATTGCCCATTCAAAAAGCCCTCAATCCGAATATTGGCTTAATATCAAATCTTGGAAAAGTATTATATAACGAATATATGTTGCCTTTTGAAGTCAGTTCCATCCTGTTTTTAGTATCGATGGTTGGGGCAGTCATGTTAGGCAAAAAAGAAACATATTAATATCTATTATTATGCAAGAAATTGTACAAGGCGTTCCCTTACAACATTATATTTGGTTGAGCGCGATATTGTTCTCCATCGGTGTAATGGGTGTACTTTATCGGCGCAATGCGATTATCATTTTTATGTGTGTAGAACTCATGTTAAACGCCGTCAATTTAATGTTAGTTGCGTTTTCGCGCTATCATTCGGGTACAACGGGCAGTTCTGCGCAAGTATTTGTGTTTTTCATCATGGCAGTTGCGGCTGCGGAGGTGGCGGTTGGCTTGGCGATACTGATGATGGTTTATCGCAATACGAAGTCAACCGATATAGATTTTTTGAATCGTTTAAAATTTTAACACATAGTTCACATAGGAGTACATAGGACACATAGTTTACATAGAGGCATTTTTTTGAAAGCCTACAAGGATGATTCTTTTGTTTCTTTCTAACAATACATCTGACATAGGGATAGCGCATTGCAAAGCCTACATTCCTAAAAAATGCCCCTATGTGTCCTAATATCCTCCTATGTGAACTATGTGTTAAAAAATCCTATAATTAACTTTATAATATGGCTCAATTAGCTTGGTTAGTTCCGTTATTCCCGTTATTGGGTTTTGTCATCATCGGTTTAGCGAATCGCAATTTGTCTAAATCGGTGACAACACTGATTGGAAGCGGAAGCATTTTGGCAAGTTTTGTCGTTTCGCTCTTGCTTTTTTTTGAAAAAGTCAGTCAGCCTACTCCAACCACCGTTCCTTTATTCGACTGGATAACGGCTGGCAATTTCTCTGCCAAATTCTCTTTTTTGATAGACCCACTTTCGACCATTTTTCTATTGGTGATAACGGGCGTAGGATTTCTAATCCATTTATACTCATCGGGTTACATGCACGAAGATGACGGATTTCGACGTTTTTTTGCGTATTTAAATTTATTCGTCTTTTTCATGTTGCTCTTGGTGATGGGCGACAATTTTGTAGTGATGTTTGTGGGTTGGGAAGGTGTAGGTTTATGTTCTTACTTGCTCATCGGTTATTGGTTTGAAAATACAGATTATAATAATGCCGCTAAAAAAGCCTTCATCATGAATCGAATTGGTGATTTAGCTTTTTTAATCGGCATTTTTTTAATCTATCAACACTTAGGCGGCATTGATTTCAATACAGCATTCAATGTAGCGAATTTAGCCAAAGTAAGTCCTTCGGCGATAACGGCGATTACCTTATGTTTATTCATTGGCGCGACAGGTAAATCGGCACAAGTACCCTTATTTACATGGCTGCCTGATGCGATGGCAGGTCCAACACCTGTTTCTGCACTCATTCATGCGGCGACAATGGTGACAGCAGGGATTTACATGATTGCGCGAAGCAACGCATTATTTTCCTTAGCACCATTGACACAAGATATTATTTTGTATGTTGGTTTAGGAACGGCATTATTAACGGCATCTATTGGTTTATTCCAAAACGATATTAAAAAAGTATTAGCCTATTCGACCGTCAGTCAATTAGGATTAATGTTCGCAGCATTAGGCGTAGGCGCGTATTCAGCAGGTGTTTTTCACGTCGTGACGCATGCTTTTTTCAAAGCATTGTTGTTTTTGGGTGCGGGCAGTGTCATTCATGGCATGGGCGGCGAACAAGATATTCGCAAAATGGGCGGCTTACGCCAATCCATGCCGATTACTTTTTGGACTTTTGTAATTGGAACAGTCGCTATTTCAGGGATTCCACCTTTTGCAGGTTTCTTTTCCAAAGACCAGATTTTAGCTGAAATTTTAGCTCATAAAGGCATTGGCATCACCGCAGTAGCGATGATTGTCTCGTTGATGACCTGTTTTTACATGTTCAGACTTCTATTTTTGACCTTTTTCGGCAATTTCAGAGGCACACAGGAACAAAAACATCATTTACATGAGTCGCCTTTAAGCATGACGATTCCATTAATGGTATTAGCCTTTTTATCAACAGTTGGTGGATTTATCGGTTTTCCACATGGGATTGGGCATGAAATGGGCATTCACCACTGGTTAGATGGTTTTTTAGCGCAATCGATTGTTATAACGCCGAATCATTTCACCGCAGGTCAAGAATGGACATTGATAGGGGTAGCAGTCGGTTTATTGGCAGGGATTATTTTCTGGGCGATGAAAACCTATGTTACAGATGGCAAAATTCCAGTGAAAGATTCCGAAATGGAAGGATTACAAAAAGTCATTTATGACAAATATTATGTCGATGAAACATATAATCGTTTGATTACCAAACCTTTAAATCAAGTATCATCAGGCATTTCCAATTTTATAGAAACAAAAATCATTGATGGCGGCGTAAATGGTATTGGTCATTTTACAAAATGGTTGAGTAGCGGTATTCGCACCATTCAAACGGGTAATGTCGATTTATACTTTTTTGCCATGACGATTAGTGCTATGTTAATCTTGATAATCAAATTGTTTGATAAATAAGAAATGATGAATGATTTACAATCCATTATAAATATTTTAATTGATTATAAATCATTCATCATTTTAATCGAAATCATTAAAATGATAACCGTACTTTTAATATTTTTTCCATTAGTTGCTGCTGTTTTACTGCTTGCGGTGCAAGGCGAAACCTCCAAACGCATTGCCTTTGGACTTTCGTTAGCAGAGTTGGCAATCTGGTTTTACACCTATGTTGTGTTTAAAAACAATCCAATAGATGTTGCTTTGTCCGTTAAAACCGCTTGGATTGGGAGCATTGGAGCTAATTTTGCGGTTTCAACCGACGGAATTAGTCTGATGATGACTTTTTTAACTGCCTTATTAGTGCCATTTATTATATTGTCTTCCTTCAAAGGCAAGTATTCCAATGTATTTTATGCCCTTATTTTGCTGATGCAAACCGCTTTAATGGGCGTTTTCACGGCAACAGACGGTTTATTATTCTACATTTTTTGGGAATTAGCCCTCATTCCGATATGGTTTATTTGCTTGATATGGGGCGGTGAACATCGCGGGATGATTACCTTTAAATTTTTTGTCTATACGATGGCGGGCAGCCTTATCATGCTTTTGGGTTTATTATATTTGTATTTTCAGACCAATGGCAGTATGGGACGTTCTTTCGCATGGGCAGAATTGGTTCAAGCAGGCAAAGCCCTTTCCGAAACCGAACAAGGTTATATCTTTTGGGCACTTTTCTTAGCATTTGCGATAAAAATGCCGATTTTCCCCTTCCACACTTGGCAACCTGATACGTATGTAGTCGCGCCGACACCTGGCACGATGTTACTTTCGGGCATCATGTTGAAAATGGGTACTTATGGATTATTGCGGTGGTTGATGCCGCTTGTACCTGCGGGCGTTGCGATGTGGGGCAAAACGGCAATGATTTTAAGTATTATTGGAATTATTTACGCCTCTTGCATTGCGATAGTACAAAAAGATTTCAAACGATTAATTGCTTATTCGTCGATTGCGCATGTTGGATTGATAGCCGCAGGGATATTATCATGGAATGTCGAAGGCGTTTCGGGTGCAATCATGCAGATGATAGCGCATGGTATCAATGTCGTAGGCTTGTTTTTCATAGCAGAAATTATTTTCAATCGCACCAATACCCGTCAAATCGCCGAATTAGGGGGTTTACGGCAAGTTGCGCCCCAATTGGCATTATTATTTTTGATAATACTATTAGGTTCAGTCGCATTGCCGCTGACCAATGGTTTCGTGGGCGAATTTCTATTATTGAATGGCATTTTCAAATATAACATTGGTTTTGCGGCAGTGGCAGGCTTGACCGTTATTTTGGGCGCGGTGTATATGTTGCGCAGTTATCAAAGTGTGATGTTAGGCGATACGAATCCGCGTACTGAAAATGTCTTGGATTTAGATTTAAATGAAAAAATCATTTTAATTGGACTTTCCATTTTAATTATTGGGATGGGCGTATATCCAAAACCTTTCATGGAAATCAGTCAACCTGCTATTAAAACCTTGCTTGAAACCGTTAAAAATTAATCCAAGTCCTAAAAAATAAAGATATGAATGAATTATTGACCTTATCGAGCGTTGGCATATTGATACTTTTGGCAGATATGTTCAATTTCAAAAAAATGGCATTTCCGATAGCCATGATAGGTTTGGCGACTTCGATTGCTTTTTCGATTCGGGATTGGAATCACACGGCTTCGTTATACGGCATGTTGAAAATGGACAATTTCGCATTAGCCTTTAATGTTATCATGTGTAGTGCGACTTTTTTATGGTGCGTCCTTTCAGAAGACTATTTTGAAGAACGCGAAGCAGGTGCAACAGACCGTTATGCCCTCATTTTTTTCGCCTTAGTAGGCGGTTTATGTATGGTATCTTATTCTAATTTGGTCATGTTATTTATAGGGATAGAGATACTTTCGATAGCCATGTACGTCTTGGCGGGCAGCCACAAATACAATACAGATAGCAATGAAGCCGCCTTCAAATACTTTTTGATGGGTTCGTTTGCATCTGGATTTTTGTTATTTGGGATAGCCTTACTATACGGTGTCAGTGGCTCTTTCGATACACAAGTGATTGCCGACAAGGTAAAAGAAGGGTTTTATTACGACCAAACCTCTTTAATTGTCTTAGCATTGATGATGATGATAGTTGGTATGGGCTTTAAATTATCGGTTGCGCCCTTTCATTTTTGGGCTCCAGACGTATATCAAGGTTCGCCAACCGTGATTACGGCATTTATGGCAACAGTGGTAAAGATGGCAGCTTTTGCAGCATTTTACCGTTTATTGACTAATTTTGTGATGTTATACGGCAGTTGGAGCGATATTTTGACCGTCATGGTGGTTTTAACCCTCTTGATAAGCAACGTTTCGGCGGTTTTGCAACACAATGTGAAACGGATTTTAGCCTATTCGTCCATTGCACATGCAGGTTATATGTTGATGGCATGCTTATCGTCTAATAGTTC
>JBDLWG010000358.1:0-4461 GCA_039804385.1 Bacteroidota bacterium | reverse complement strand
AACGTTTTTCTATAAAAAAAATATTTTTCTATTTTTTACAAAAATATTTTTTTATAAAATACTTTTTTTTACTATAAATTTACTATCTTTTTCTATAAAATGAATAAAGATTTATGATACTTTAGTCGGGAATGAATGAATGAATGAATGAATGAATGAATGAGTAAACATAAAATGAAATGTTTTTTTAAATGAAACAAATAGATTTTAAAATGAATTTTTGTTTTTATTGTTGGCAAAGATAAGCACCATGCTCAGATAAACAACTCTTTTACAGCAAAAAATTGAATTTTTTATAAAGAAATTTGCCTTTGGACAGGCGGTAATCATAAGGGTTGCCTGCAAAAGGGCACACACCACCATCCGCTACCGCTTCATGAATCTCAAAAATCGGTTTTTTCGAACAAGCCTCCTGACACGCTCGAAGGGCGTATAATAAATTTCCCGACTCCTAAGCCGTTTGCGAATTTGTTATACACCCCGCTCGAACGAAGTTATCGGTCCTAAAAAAAATGACACCATTCTTTTCCATCAAATCTCCCAAATAAAATGTACCTTTGAGTCGAATTTGTACTCAGTGTTTTTAATTTCAATCATTTAAAATTAAAAATAGCTAAATCGTTTACAATCAAAATTTTATGTAAAATGATGAATCCATTTCTTTTTTTCGGGTTGGGCAATTCCGAAGTTTTTATCATCTTTTTGGCGATGTTACTATTGTTTGGCGGCAATAAAATTCCAGAATTGATGCGCGGTTTAGGGCGCGGCATCCGTGAGTTTAACAGTGCGCGGGCAAATGTCGAAGATGAACTCAAAAAAGGCATGACGGAAACCGAAAAAAATAAGGTTTGAATTAGAAATTGTTAGGAATTAAGGACGGATTTGCTTGATTTTTTTACAAAAAAATCAAGCAAATCCGTCCTTAATTCCTAACAATTTCTAATTCCTAATTCAAAAAATTATAATTTTAAATATTTTAAAAATTCATCTTTGGTGCTTTGATTTTGAAACGCGCCACTGTATGAAGCAGTAACCGTTTTGCTATTCACATCCTGCACGCCCCTTGACGAAACGCACAGGTGGTGCGCGTCAATCAGCACAGCAACATCTTCTGTACCCAACATTTCTTTCAAAGCCTGTCCGATTTGCATCGTCATACGCTCCTGTACCTGCGGACGACGAGCATAATGTTGTACCACTCGGTTCAATTTTGACAAACCCACTACTTTCCCTTGGGCAATATACGCAACATGAGCACGCCCGACAATCGGCACAAAATGGTGTTCGCAATGTGCATAAAACGTAATATCTTTTTCCACCAATATTTGATTATATTGGTATTTGTTTTCAAATAACGTAATCGACGGTTTATTTTTGGGGTCTAAACCACTAAAAATCTCTTTCACATACATTTTCGCTACCCTTCTCGGCGTGCCTTTTAGACTATCATCCGTCAAATCCAAACCCAATGTTTGCATAATTTGTTGGAAATGATACGCAATTTGTTCGATTTTGGCAGCATCACTCAACTCAAAAGCGTCCGTACGTAAGGGCGTTTCGAGGGATCACAACAGAGTCGAAATAATTGAACATTCTTTAACAAACTTATACATTTTAAGTGTCTTTAGGTATAAATGGATAAGTTTTGAAAAAATGACAAAAAAAAGAGGGCATTTTGCGGCGAACATCTTAATTTTGCCTCGTCCATTCAATAAAAAAAGAAAACGATCATGAAATCCATCAAAGTACGCTTGGAGTTGAATAATGAGAAACGCAGTCTTGCAGCGCAGCATGCAGGAACGGCTCGTTATGCGTACAATTGGGGATTGGAGCGGAGTCAACAAGCCTATCAAACGACTCAAAAACGCCCTACCGCCGTTGATTTGCATAAAGAATGGGTGATTTACAAAAACACGGAGGCGACTTGGGCCCAATCGGTTTCCAAATGTGCGCCTCAAGAAGCGTTTCGGCACTTGAATAATGCCTACCAACGTGCCTTTAAAATGAAACACGTTCGCTTACCGAAATTCAAAAAGAAAGGACAAAAAGATAGTTTCTATTTGGAAGGGAGCATTCATTTGAAAGGCAATCGCATCAAATTGCCCAAATTGGGCTGGGTGAAATGCAGTGAAATGTTGCCACAGGGCGTTGTAGTGAAAAATGTTACGGTTTCTCGGCAAGCGGAACATTGGTTTGTAAGTTTTAAAATTCCGTATACTAAAACGGCACAAAAGATTGATAATCAATCGATTATAGGTGTAGATTTAGGTATTAAGACGCTTGCAACGTTAAGCGATGGGCAAACGATAGCGAATCTGCGCCCTTATCGCCAACAAAAAAGAAAACTACGGTTGGCACAACGTCAAGCGAGCAAAAAGTATGTCAAAGGAAAAAGGGATCAAAATCAAAGTCAAAATTATAAAAAGGCACAAGCAAAAGTCGCCAAAATCCATTACAAAATAGCGTGTATTCGCAAAGATACCTTGCATCAAATCACGACACGGCTCGCCAAGAACCACCACGAAGTCGTTATCGAAGATTTGAATGTCAAAGGCATGAGTCGCAACCCCAAATTAGCGAGTGCCATTCTTGATGGCGGATTTTATGAATTTCGTCGTCAATTAACCTATAAATGTAATTGGTATGGCTCGAAATTGACGGTTGTAGACCGATTTTATCCTTCGTCCAAGACTTGTTCGGGTTGCTCGAAGGTCAAAAAAGAGTTGGCTTTAAACGAACGCACCTATTGTTGTGAGCATTGTGGGTTGAAAATCGACCGCGACCTCAATGCCGCAATCAATTTAAGAAATCAGTCCGTGAGTTACACGGCTGTCAATGCCTGTGGAGTGTCCAAACCGCCTGACGACTCGCTCGTTGGGGACCCAGTGAAGCAGGAAGCAGATTGCGAAATTGAAAAGGTTCAAGATTGTGTAAGTTCTGCGTAACGGAAAAACCAATATGATTATCTCCGATCGTATCGGGATGCAGCGTTAATTCTTTTGCGGAGAGCGCGAAGCCGATACGATGACCGCGCCACTGCAAAACCGCGCTCCAAAAACACAGGCGCAATGCCTAATGGATTCTGGAAATTGGGCGGATTCGAGGGCGAATCATAGCCATGTGCGTACAAAAGGAGTTTTTTATTCCAATTTGCGGGAATTTGAATTTCGTAAGCCGCGCCGTTGATGATACCTGTATCACGTTGCGCCGTTTGCGCGGAAAGGCTGTTGACGATTGCCCATCCGAAAAGGAAAATAAAGAATTTTTTCATGAGTACTTTTCTGAAAAATTAAATCAAGATGCATTAAAAATGGTGTAAGATACGCTGTTTTGCCACATTCTTTAAACCCATTTTTCCAACAATTCATTTTCAACTTAGTACAGGAATTGTGGGTGATGGATGTACGGATTTTACGGATTTTCATGCGATTTTCACGGATTTTGCCGTCCTTACAACTCCCAATCCGTGAAAATCGGGTGGAAATCTGTGAAATCCGTACATCCATCACCCACAATTTCCTTTTTTGTCATGTACTGAGCATTTTCAATTAAAAATCAAGCACAACGTGCGGCAAGTTGCAACGTGCCGCACGTTTTTCCACCAATTTATGTAAAATTGAAAATTAAAAAGGTCAAAAAAGGTATATTTGCATCCATTATTCCATCAAATCCATCAAAAATGCACCCACTTTTAGATGAAGCCCAATTAGAATGGTCTCCTGTTGTTGCCAATAATGCGATGAATCGGGAACGAAAAGCGACAGGCATCAATAGTTACGAAAAGGACATTCGCTTCAACCGACTTGCTTGGCTTGAAGCTCGAAATCAGGCTCAAGAGACCCTGAACTGGGTCGATTTATGTTGTGGGCGCGAATATGCGTTGATTGAAGCCGCTCAAAAAGGGCAAAATACCGTTTGGGGACATCATACGCATTTCACAGAATCATAAAGTCGTTTCGTTAAAATAGTATTGACTTAAACAAAAAGAAGCGCACAATATTGTATGCTCTTTTTTTCCGTTTTGAAACACTTTTTTATAAATTCTTGAAAAATACTGGTATATTTGTAAACTGAAATGAAGTTTTATAACTAAGTGAAATATTTTTATTAAAGCGAAAAAAAATGAAAAAGTGGGTTTATCTAATGATGCTGGCTTTGAGCATAACGGCTGCATCAGCTCAGAATCGAGGAGTATATGTTGTAAAAGACGGATTAGGTGTCATTGCTCCATCACAAGAAAAAAGGTATGCGTTAGTAGTCGGTAACAATGCTTATCAATATGTCGGCAAGTTACGTAATGCTGTTAATGACGCGACAGATATAGCAAAAGTATTACGAGGCTTAGGTTTTGAAGTGGATACTTTGAACGATGCAGGATTGGTCTCCATGAATCGGGCTATTAAGCGGTTGGGGCGGAAAGCACAAGGTCAACACTCGGTAGCTTTATTTTACTATTCAGGA